>NZ_JARVSL010000003.1:0-125260 GCF_030209215.1 Pseudomonas sp. efr-133-TYG-23
TTTAACTTTGGCACATAGATGCCGTTAGGAAGGGGGCGTCCATTCCATTACCACAACAAGCCCCCTCCCACATCTACTGCACCTGGTACACCACCGGCGCCTCCCCCACCCGCAGTGCGGTGACACTGCGCGGGGCATAGCCTTCTCTTCCGGTAGTGGAGAAATTCGCCACCAACCGCGTGCCATCGGCAAAGGTGGTCTGTTGCAGCTGCCGATCCGCCGTCAGCCAGCGAAAATCAGTCATGGCCTGGGTCGCCAGGCGCTGGTGCAACGGACGGAAAAATTCGTCCTGGCGCTGGATCGCCGGCAAGCGCTGCGCCAGGGTGGCGGCGCTCAGGTGATACAGCGGCGGCACGTTGTAGAGCAGTTGGGTCAGTTCGTTCTCGGCCCATACGTTGCTCAGTTTGAGGCTGTCGAACAACCAGTGATGGGTGGTGATCACCGAGCCATGGAACACCGCCTGATACAGCGGCAAACGCAGGGTCGGATCGAAATACACGCTGCGCAGCGACGCTTTCAATGGGACCGGCTTGAAAAACACCGTCGGTTGTTCTGGCGGGTACCAGTTGCCGACGTAGTACGGCGACTGCTTGTCCTGGGTCATCTCACGGTCGCCCCAACCAAGCACCGGCGTCTGCATGCCATGGGCGAACAGGATGCCCTGGGCGGTGACGGCGTTACCGTCTTCGGAGCCTGTGGGTAACTTCAGCACGGTATTGAGCCAGCGCACGGCATCGATCTTACCCGCGGCGTTTTGCGCCTGGGTCATCGGCGCGCCAGCGCGGTAGCTGTCGAACAGCATGCTGGTGGCGTAGGCATCCAGAAACCAGGCATTGAAACCGGCCTTAGCCTGCACTGCCTTCACTCGCGCCTCCAGCAGCGGCCGCATGCAGCGCGGGTCGGTGTAGTGGCCGGATTTCTGGAAACCGCTCTTGTATGTGCCGTCTTGCAACACGATGGCGCAGTCGCGATACGCCTTGCGGCCCAGGTGGGCGGTGGTCCAGTCCGGGTTTTCCGTGGCCGACAGTGCGGTTTCGTAAGAGTCGTAAGGGGCCATCAAGTAGCCGGCCTGCACTGCGGCGCGAATCGCTTCGGGGTGCCAGAGGCCGCCCTCCCAGCCTTCGCCCAGGGTCACCAGCAAACGCGGCAGGCCGCTGTTGCGCAGGGTTTGAAGGGCCTTGCCGCCCCAGGTGGCCGGGTCGGCTCTCAACGCCCCGGCGAACGCCACGGCCAGTTCTGCGCGCAGCTCGCCATAACGCGCGGCCAGCCGGGTCATGTCCGGCTCGTCGACTTGCCAGCTCTGCCGCGCCTTTTTATTGATCGCCGCGTTGAGGCTGCGCAGCACCACGCTCTGCTCGTAGGGATTCAACGGGCGGGATTGCGCCAGGATCTGCGTGGCGTCCTTGTCCAACAACGCCTTGAGTGCATGGGCGCGCAGCTGCTTGAGCAACAGCGGCCAGTCACGCACATCGTCCGGCGCCAACAGGTCGTTACCCCACAGGTAGACGTGGCTGGCGCCCAGCAGTTTCTGCGCTTCGGGGGTCTGTTGCAGCTTGTCGTCGAGCGTCTCATAACGGCCCTGCTCGACCAGCCATTGACGATAGCGTTTGGCGCCGGCGAGGGGGTCCGCATCGCCCAGGTACAGGCGCAGGGTCATTGGGGTATTGGGGGCCAGCGCGGTGAATTCATGGGCCAGCGCCAACCCCACACCGGCACCTTCAGCTTGCCAGTGCAGGCGGTTGTTGTAGGGGTTGGTGAGCAGCCAGTTCAGCGTGAAACCGCCGTGATCCATACCCCACAGCGGCAGGCTGAGGTCCTGGGTGGTGTTGAACGCGCCCTGCTCCAGCAGGAACGCTTGCCATACCGCATTGCCGGTGGGCACGTAATGCCCTTCGGCCAACGGCCAGATCAGCCCGTTACCCATTGCTTCTGCCGGTTGTTGCAGCAATGCCAAACGCCCTGCTTCGCGCGCGGTGATGCTCAGCAACAACTCGCGCTGCTCAAGACGTGCGCTGAGGCGATAGGCGCCGTTGTCCCACTGCCAGCTCGCTTGCTCGGCGCTGCTTTGCAGGTCGCTGACAGCATGCGCGGTGACGCCGCTGGAGGCTTGCACACTGACCTGACCCGACGGTGTCACCCGCAGCGCCAGGGTGGCGGGGTCCAGTTCGACGCGCCACAGCGTGTTTTCCAATAGGGCGCCGGCAAACGCCATGGGCGACAGCAAGCAGAAGACCAGCAGGGTAAGACGCAGACGGTTCATGGTGGGCAACCGTTGAAGAGTGAAACCAAGAGGGTAAAACACTCAACGGTAGACGGGGTAACAAATGCCCTGATGACGATCAAACGTGGGGGGGGGCGGTGCGACGATTCAGCTCGCACTCGATAGCGATGCGTCAGTGATAGGTGGGATGACTGAACCACTGCTATCGGGGGCAAGCCCCCTCCCACATTTTGAGCCGGTTCTTTCAGTTAATACTGAGGAGGGGACTGACATTAGTGCAAGCCCCACACATTTTGAGCCGGTTCTTTCAGTTAATACTGAGGAGGGCGACTGGCATTAGTGCAAGCCCCCTCCCCCATTTCTAAACGGTTTTTTCTTCAGGCTTGGGCTCGCGAATCTTGTACCACGCCACATACAGCGCCGGCAGGAACAGCAGCGTCAGCAAGGTGGCGATGATGATGCCGCCGATCATCGCGTACGCCATCGGCCCCCAGAACACTTCGCGGGCAATCGGGATCATGCCCAGGCTCGCCGCAGCGGCCGTGAGCAGAATTGGCCGACGGCGGTGCTCGGTGGCTTCCACGACCGCGTCCCATGGCGTGTAGCCGTCGCGCTCATAGGCGTCGATCTGCGTCACCAGGATCACCGAGTTACGGATAATGATGCCGATCAACGCCAGGATGCCGAGGATCGCCACAAAACCCATGGGCGTGCCGGTGGGAATCAGGGCCAACACTACGCCGATCAGCCCCAGCGGCGCGACACTGGCCACCAGGAACATCTTCTGCACGCTGTGCAACTGGATCATCAGAAAGGTCGCCATCAAAAACAGCATCAGCGGCACCACGCTGGCGATCGGGCCCTGGGCCTTGCCGCTTTCTTCCACGGTACCGCCGGTGGCGACCTTGTAACCCACCGGCAGGCCGGCGCTGAATTTGTCGATCTCCGGCTTGAGCTGCTTGACCAGGTCGGTCGGCTGCATCTCATCGCGCACTGAGGCCTTGATGGTGATGGTCGGCAAGCGGTCGCGACGCCACACCAGCGGCTGCTCCAGCTCATAGCGCACGGTGGCAAACGCCAGCAGCGGGATCGACGTGCCGTTGGGCGTGACGATCTGCAAATTCTGCAGGGTTTCCGGCGTGCCGCGCTCGGCGTCTTCGGCGCGGCCGACCACGTTGATCAGGTAAATATCGTCGTGCACTTGGGTCACCGAGGCGCCGCTGACTACGCTGTTCATCAACTGCGCGACATCTTCGGAGGACAGCCCCAGTTGCCGCGCCTTGTCCTGGGCGATATCGATGCGCAGCACTTTGCCCGGCTCGTTCCAGTCGTAAATGATCTCGCCCAAGTGGGTGTTTTTATCCAGCAGGGTCGCCAGTTCGATGGCGTGTTTGCGTACCTGGTCGGTGTCTTTGCCGGACACCCGATATTGAATCGGACGCCCCACCGGCGGGCCCATTTCCAGCGGCTGCACATAACTGCCGATACCGACGAAGTCATCGCGCAGACGCTTCTGCAGGCGTGCGATCAACGCGCCGCGTTCTTCCAGGCCTTTGCTGACGATCACCAACTGTGCGTAGTAAGGGTTTTCCAGTTGCTGGTCGAGGGGCAGGTAGAAACGAATCGCGCCCTGGCCGATGTAAGTGCTCCAGCGGGCGATGTCCGGTTCGTCCTTGATGATCGCTTCCAGGCGGTCGACGGCCTTGCGCGTCTCGTTGATCGAGGCGTTCTGCGGCAGGTTGAGGTCCACCAAGATTTCCGGGCGATCCGACGACGGGAAGAACTGGTTCTGCACGAACTGCATGGAGAACACCGACGCCACGAACAGCCCCACGGTGATGCCGATGGCCCACCAGCGGTTGCGCATCGCCCACAGCATGCCGCGATTGAAACCCCGGCCAATGCGCCCAGGCTCGGCGTTGTGCGGCTTCACATTGGCGCTGAGGATATGCACGCCGATCACCGGCGCAAACAACACCGCCACCACCCACGACACCAGCATCGCCACGGCGATCACCGCGAACAGGGTGAAGGTGTATTCCCCCGCCGAGCTGGCATTGAGGCCGATGGGCACAAAGCCGGCCACGGTGACCAGCGTACCGGTGAGCATCGGGAACGCGGTCGAGGTGTAAGCGTACGTGGCCGCCTGGGCCTTGGTTTCGCCTTTTTCCAGGCGCGTGATCATCATCTCCACGGTGATCATCGCGTCATCCACCAACAGGCCGAGGGCGATGATCAACGCGCCCAGCGACACGCGCTGCATGGTGATGCCGCTGTATTCCATGAACACGAACACCAGCGCCAGCACCAGCGGAATCGAACACGCCACCACCAGCCCGGCACGCAGACCGAGGCTGATAAAGCTCACCACCAGCACGATGATCACCGCCTCGAACAACGCACTGGTAAAGCCGCCCACGGCTTCTTCCACCACTTCGGCCTGGTCGGAAACCTTATGCACGCCGACGCCCACCGGCAGGTCGGCGGTCAGCTCGTCCATGCGCTCATGCAAGGCTTTGCCGAACGACTGGATATTGCCGCCCTTCTGCATGGCGATGGCCAACCCGATGGCGGGCTTGCCGTTGAAACGGAACATCGGCCGCGCCGGGTCGACGTAGCCACGGCTGATCTCGGCGATATCCGCCAGGCGATAGAAACGGTCGTTGAGGCGCAGGTTGACGTCGGCCAGGTCCTTCTCCGAGGCGAACTGCCCCGAGGTGCGCACCGAGATACGCTCCGGTCCGGCTTCGATCACCCCGGCCGGGGTCACGGCGTTCTGGGATTGCAGGCTCTGCACCACTTGGCGCTGGTCGATACCCAGGGCCGCCAGTTTGCGCGTGGAGAAATTCAGGTAAATCACTTCGTCCTGCTGGCCGATCATCTCGACCTTGCCCAGCCCCGGCACTGCCCGGATTTCGGCACGCACCTGTTCCACGTAGTCGCGCAGTTGACGCATCGACAGGCCGTCGCCGGTAAAGGCGTACACCGACCCGAACACGTCACCGAACTCATCGTTGAACGATGGCCCCTGCAAGCCCTGGGGGAAGGTGCCGCGAATATCGTCGATCTTCTTGCGCACCTGGTACCAGATTTCGGGGATGGCCTTGGCGCTGGTGGTGTCCTTGAGGAACACGAACACCGTGGACTCGCCTGGCCGCGTGTAGCTTTTCACGTAATCCAGAGAGTCGAGTTCTTCGAGTTTTTTCTCGATGCGGTCGGTGACCTGCTTGAGGGTTTCTTCTTGGGTTGCGCCCGGCCAGCGGGTCTGTATCACCATGGTCTTGATGGTGAACGACGGGTCTTCTTCGCGCCCCAGGTTCATGTAGGAGAACACGCCCATCAGCAGCGCGACGAACATCAGGTACCAGACGAAGGACTGATGCTTGAGGGCCCAGTCGGATAAGTTGAAGCTGCCTTTCATCGCGGGCTGTCCTCGTCGATTTTGACTTTCTGCCCGGGCTTCAGGCTGTTCACGCCGGCTGTGACGATGCGCTCGCCGGGTTTGACGCCGCCGTTGATCAAGGCGCTGCCGGCCTCGCGGCTGATCACCGTGACGTCGCGCGGCTGCACGCTCTGGTTTTGCGTGTCGAGCAGCCAGATGCGAGTGGCGCCGTCCACCTCCTGCAAGGCGCTCACCGGCAGCTCGATGCGCGGCTCAATGGCGGTGCTCAGGGTGACGCTGATGGCGGTGCCGAGGCGGAACGCAGGTGGTGTTTCGGCCAGCGTCAGGCGCGCGCGACGGGTGCGCGTGGCGCTCTGGGCCTGGGGCTCGATTTCACGCACGGTGGCGGTGGTATTGACGCTCGGGTCCAGTTGCCCGGCAACCAGAAACACCCCATCCGGCGGCAGGCGCTCGGCCAGGCCGGCGGGCAGGTCGATCACCGCTTCCTTGATATCCGGGCGCGCCAGGGTCACCACTTGTTGGCCGGCGCTGACCACCTGGCCGGCCTCGGCATTCCAGGCGGTGACGATGCCGGCGTGGTCGGTGCGCAGTTCAGCGTAATTAAGCTGATCCTTGGCCTGGTTGACCGAGGCCTGAGCCTGGTCGAGGGAGGCCTGGGTGGTTTTCAGGTCGGTCAGGGCCACATCCAACTGGGCCTGGGCGCCGACGCCACGGTTGAACAGTTCCTGCTGGCGGCGGGCATTGGCCTGGGCATTGATAAATTGCGCCTGCACCCGCGCTAGGTCGCCCTGGGCGGCGCGCAACTGGTTCTGCTGGTCGGTGGGGTCAAGCACGGCCAGCAAGGCACCCTTCTCCACTTCGGCGCCCACATCCACCAGGCGGCGGGCGATGCGGCCGGGCACACGAAAGCCCAGGTTACTTTCGTAACGGGCCTGGATGGTGCCGGCGAAGCGGCCGAGGTTTTCTTGGTCTTCAGCCTTCACTTGCATCGACAGCACCGGGCGCACCGGCTCGGGCGCGGGCTCTTCTTTGGAGCAGGCCGCCAGCAACAGGCCGGCGGCGAGCATCAATACCAGACGCTTCATGGCTGGGCTCCTGGCTGGGCAATCTCGACCTGCATACCGGGGTGCAACAATTGCCCGCCGGCCACCACGACTTTATCGCCACCCTTGAGGCCCTCGCTGAGGATGACTTTGCCAGTGAGATAGCGGGCCACGGTGACTTTATGCAGCTGCACCTTGCCGTCGCCGTCCACCAGCCACACCGCCGGTTCGTTGAGGTCCTTGGTGAGGGCCGACCACGGCAGTTCCACACTGGCCTTGGCCGGGCCATTGGCGGTGGCGCTGACTACCGAGCCCAAGTGCATGCCCTCGGGCAGCGATTGCAGGGCGATTTTCACTTGCACGGTGCCGGTGTTGGCGGCCACGGCGGGGGTGACTTCGCGCACCTTGCCCTGCACCTGAATGCTTGGGTTGTCCAGCAGGCTGACGGTGATCGGCGTATCGGTCGATGGTTCGACCAGCAGCGATTCATATACGTTGAACACCGCATCGCGCTCGCCGTCGCGGGCCAGGCTGAAAATCGGCACGGTGGCCTGCACCACTTGGCCTACCTCGGCCTGGCGCGCGGTGATCACACCCGGCGCATCGGCTACCAGCGCGGTGTAGCCCAGTTGTTCACGGGCATTGGCCAGTTGCGCCTGGGCGGCGGCCAAAGCGCTTTGGCTGCTGCGCAAAGCCGCCTGGGCCGAGTCGTATTCGCTGCGGCTGGTGTAGCCCTTGGGCAGGAGTTTTTCCTGGCGCACAAAGGCCGCCGCTGTCTGCTTGACCCGCGCCTGTTCAGCCACGACCTGGGCCTGGGCCGAATCGACGTTGGTCTGCAAGTCTTTGGGATCAAGCCTGGCCAGCACTTGCTTGGCGCTGACGCGGTCACCCACATCCACCATGCGTTGGATGATCTTGCCGCCCACGCGAAAGGACAGATCGGTTTGCACCCGCGCCTGGATATCCCCGGTCAGCGTGACCGCCGCAGCAAAATCCGTTGGCTCCACGGTTTGCACAAATACCCGGGAATGCGCCTTGGGCTCGGTATTTTCCTGACCGCAACCGCTCAAGAGCGCGACTAAGCCAAGACCGAATATACAAGTGGAAATACGACCGCCCATGCAGTCTCCTTTTGCGTGATGCCGACGTGCCAGTGTGTATGCGACTGTCAGCTTAGATCAGGGTTCCTTATCTGCATGGGGAAGAGAGTATTGAGGTGATTTCACCGGCCTCATCGGGGCAAGCCCCCTCTCACACATTTGATGTGTGAATACATTCAAATGTGGGAGGGGGCTTGCCCCCGATAGCGATACAACAGTCAGCGCAGAACTAGCCCTGCCATTTGCCGCCTTCGACAATCACGCTCTCAGGCTGGGTGTCATCACTGAGTTCTTTACGCACGTATTGGTCGTACAGTTTGAGCAGAAATTTCTCCTCGCCCAACTTCGCCAGTTCGGTATTTACCCAATCGCGCAGTTCGGTGTTGCCCTTCTTGACCGCCGGGGCGATGGGGGCTTCGTCGCCGAGTTTCTGTTCCAGCACGCGGTAGCCGGGGTTTTGCTTGGCCCAGCTGAACAGCACCAGGTTGTCCTGGGCATAGGCATCGCCGCGACCGGCTGACAGCGCCTGCAGGGATTCGGAGTTTTTCTCGAACTTGAGCAGTTTCCAGTCCGGATGGTTTTTGGTCAGCCAGATATCGGCGGTGGTGCCGGTGGTGACGATGATGGTGCGGGTCGCCAGGTCATCCAGGCGCTTGACCGGGCTGTCGTTGGGCACCAGGGCCTGCACCGCGACTTTCAGGTTGGGATGGGTGAAGTCCACCGCTTCCTTGCGCTCCGGGGTCACGGTCATGTTGGCCAGGATCAGGTCGACCTTGTCGCTTTGCAGGAATGGAATGCGGCTGGCCGGCTCCACGGCGACGAATTCGACTTTGTTCTCGTCGCCCAGCAGATCCTTGGCGAATCGGCGGCCGATGTCTGTATCGAAGCCGACATAGCGCCCGGCCTCGTCCACAAAGCCGAACGGTGGTTTGTCGGTGAAGACGCCGACAATCAACTTGTCGCGCGCTTTGATCTTGTCGATGTAACTCACGGCAGCCGTGGGTTTGGCAGGCTCTTCGGCCTTTTTATCGCAACCGGCCAGCAGCGCGACGGCTAACAGGGGCAGTAGTAGTTTTTTCATAGCGGTTCCAGTTCCTTGATTTTCTTGGGCAGTGTTGAAACAAAGGAGAACTTCTCCAGGAACTGCTGCGCGCGTGCGGTTTGCGGGTTCGTAAAGAATGCCTCGGGGGTGTTGTGTTCGAGAATGCGGCCGGCCTCCATGAACACCACGCGGTCGGCGACGGCGCGAGCGAAGGCCATTTCATGGGTCACGATCAGTAATGTCATGCCATCGCGGGCCAGGCCCTGGATCACCTCCAGCACTTCCTTGACCATCTCCGGATCGAGGGCTGCAGTGACTTCGTCGAACAGCATGACTTGTGGGTTCATGCACAGCGAACGGACGATGGCGATGCGTTGCTGCTGGCCGCCGGAGAGCTGGCGCGGGAACGCGTCGCGCTTGTCCGCCAGGCCGACCCGCGCCAACAGCTGTTCAGCCTGCTCGCGGGCTTGGCGCGGCTCGCGCTTTTGCACTTTCAGCGGCCCGAGCAGGATGTTGTCGAGTACGCTCATATGTGGAAACAGATGGTAGCTCTGGAACACCATGCCTACGTCCTGGCGCACCTGGCGCCAGTCGGTGTGTTTATCCAGCAGCTCCTTGCCGGCAAATCGCAGGCTGCCACCATGGGCCACTTCCAGGCCGTTGAGGCAACGCAGCAAGGTGCTTTTGCCGCAGCCGCTGGGGCCGAGGATCACCACCACTTCGCCGCTGTGCACGCTCAGGTCGATGCCCTTGAGCACCTGCTGCTCGCCGAAGAATTTGTTAAAACCCTGGAACTCGATCAATGCGCTCATGCTTGGGCCCAGCGCCGTTCCAGCACCTTGGAGGCGGCCGACAACGGGTAGCAGATAAAGAAAAAGAACAGGAACAGCGCGCCGTAGATCAACACCGACTCATAGGTGCGCTCGATGATTTGCTGACCGACCTTGATCACGTCCACCACGCCGATCAGCACCGCCAGGGAACTGGTCTTGATGATGCGCGTGTAGACGTTGATCGTGGGTGGCGTCATGCGCTTGAGGGCCTGGGGCAGCAACACGTAGCCGTACAACTGCGGGTCGGACAAGCCAATCGACAGGCCGGCCTCGCGCTGGCCACGGGGCAGCGAATGCAACGCGCCACGTACCACTTCGCCGACCTCGCTGGCGCCCCACAACGACAACACCAGCACCGCGCACCAGAAACTGGGGAGGCTCAGGCCAAAAAAAATCGGTAGGCCAAAGAACAGCAGGTACAACCACACCAGCACCGGGATCGCCCGGAACAACTCCAGGTAAACCCGCAGCACGGCGTTGATCAGCCGGTTGTTCAAGGTGCGCAGCACGCCATACAGCACGCCGCCTACCGTACTGAAGGCGATGCTCATAAACGAAATCGACAAGGTCTGCGCGGCGCCCTTGCCCAGTTGCGGCAGCGACACCCACAACAACTCAAGACCCGAATTGGCCATGCTGGAGCCTCCTTTCCAAGCGGCTGAGCAGCAGCGACAGCGGCAAGAACAACAGCACGCAAATCAGCGTCAGCACGGCGAGCATTTCGTAGGTCTTGTAGTAGAGGGCGATGTAGCTCTTGGTGGTGTAGAGAATCTCCGGCACGGCCACGGCGGAGACCACGGTGGTCTCTTTGAGCAGGAAGATGAAATTAGCGAACAAGGCCGGCAGGCTGAGGATGCCGGCCTGGGGCAGGATCACGTGGCGCAGCAGTTGCCAGTCCGACAGGCCAATGGACTTGCCCGATTCGACCTGCGCCTGCGGCACCGCCTCCACACCGGCGCGCAGCACTTCGGTGAGGTAAGCACCGCCCAGAAAGGTCATGGTGATGATCGCCGCCCAGAACCCGGAGACATTCAAGCCCAGGGCGGGCAAGGCGAAGTACACGAAAAACAGCTGGATCAGCAGCGGTGTATTGCGCGCCAGCTCCACATACAACGCCACCAGGCGCGACAGGTACGGCGTGCGAAACACCAGCAGCGCCGCGTTGATCAGCGCTACAAGCAAGGAGGTGGCGATGGCGATCAGGCCGACTTGCAGCGTGACACCCACGGCCTTCAAAAACGCCGGCAGGGTGCTGAGGATAAAAGCGAAATCGAGGGTCATTTGCAGTCCATGACGCCGCAGGGTAGAGCGGCGCGTGCTATCCAAGCCGACGTGGGTAACGTCGGGTAGCGCGAACTTTAAAGGTATAAAAATTAAATTTTAAATACCAAAATAGCATATTGATATCACCCAAAAAGATAACCTCCGGATTCGCGGGGTTGGCGGGTGGCGGCTATGGTTGAGGGGTCTGTGTTTCGAGGGAATGAACAATGAACAAAGCGAAACCGATTGATCCGCAGGAGTTGGTGAAATGGTTGGTGGCGTTGCGCAGGGCGATCAATAGCCGCGCGCTCTGACACGCTGAAGGTCCACTGTGAGATGAAGATCAAATGTGTGAGGGAGCAAGCCCCCTCACACATTTTGCTTGCATTGCGAATTCCACACATAAAAAAACGCCGACGCTATGTAAGCCGTCGGCGTTGAAACCTTGAAGGGGGTTTTGGCTTACATCAGAACGCCGGTACGACCGCACCGTTGTACTTCTTCTCGATGAAGGCTTTGACTTCCGGGCTGGTCAGGGCCTTGGACAGTTTCTGGATTGCATCGCTGTCCTTGTTGTCCGGGCGGGCTACCAGGAAGTTCACGTAAGGCGACTTGGCGTCTTCGATGATCAGCGCGTCTTTGGCCGGGTTCAGGCCGGCTTCCAGGGCGTAGTTGGTGTTGATCAGGTCCAGGTCGACCTGGTCCAGCACGCGCGGCAGCAAGGCCGATTCAAGCTCTTTGAATTTGAGGTTTTTCGGGTTGCTGGCGATGTCTTTCGGTGTAGCCAGGGCGTTGGTCGGGTCTTTGAGGGTGATCACACCGGCTTTCTGCAGCAGCAACAGGGCACGGCCGCTGTTGGAGCCTTCGTTCGGGATGGCCACGGTGGCGCCGTCTTTCAGCTCTTCAATTTTCTTGATCTTTTTCGAGTAACCGCCGAACGGTTCAACGTGCACGCCCACCACGGTCACCAGGTTGGTGCCCTTGCCCTTGTTGAAGTTTTCCAGGTACGGCAGGGTCTGGAAGTAGTTGGCATCCAGGCGCTTTTCAGCGACTTGCACGTTGGGCTGCACGTAGTCAGTGAATACTTTGATTTCCAGGTCCACGCCTTCCTTGGCCAGGGTTGGCTTGACCAGCTCAAGGATCTCGGCATGCGGGATTGGGGTGGCGGCCACCACCAGTTTCTCGTTGGCCTGGGCGAAGCTGGCAGTCAGGGCAGCGGCGAGTGCGGTAAACAACAGAACCTTTTTCATGCAGTGTCCTTATCGACATTCGGGGGCGTCTCTGACGACCGTTTGTTAAGTGAGGTGCCAGCGAAGTGCTATCGCGGCATAGAACGGACAATACCTAGATTTTTTATTCCCGAACAATATCTTTTATTCACGTTGATATTCCATTTTGCTCATGTAGGAATTGGCGCAACGTTGCCTGCTCCTCTGGGCTGGCTTGGGCATAGATCCGCCGCACTTGCTCCAGAGGCGAATCCACCACCGGCAGGTTCAGGTGCTCGGGCAAAATTTCGTCGCCGCTGCTGACCAGCAACGCGAAGTGAATAACGTTTTCCAGCTCACGGGTATTGCCTGGCCAACTGTGGTGTTCCAGTACGCGCTGCGCAGCCTCGCTGATCAGCGGCACCGGCAAGTCCAGGCGCTGACTGTAGATGCCCAGGAAGTATTCGGCCAGGGACAGAATGTCCCCCACCCGCTCGCGCAACGCCGGCAGGTCCAGCCGGCCTTCGCTCAAGTAGTGGAACAGGCGTTCATGGAACTTGCCGGCCGCCACGGCCTGGGCCAGGTCGATGCTGGTGGCGGCCACCAGGCGCACGTCCACCGGGCTCGGTTGATGAGCCCCGACGCGGGTGACTTCGTGGTTTTCCAGGGCGGCGAGCAATTTGACCTGGATCGGCAGCGGCAGGTCGCCGATCTCGTCCAGGTACAAGGTGCCGCCATTGGCCGAGCCGAACCAGCCGGCGCGGCTGCTGGCGGCGCCACTGTGACTGCCGGCGGCGTAGCCGAACAGCTCGGCATCGGCGTAGGTGGGGCTGATCGCGCCGCAATTGACCGAAACGAACAAGCCACTGCGGTCACTGCCACGGTGAATATGCCGCGCCAGGAGCTCTTTACCGCTGCCGGTTTCGCCGCGAATCAGCACGGGCAAGGCACGCGGCGCGAGCGCTTCCAGGTCTTCGCGCAGCTTGCGCGAGCGCGGGTCGACAAACACCAGGGCCTTGGCGCGGATGCTCAGGGGGCTTTTTTCCGCGTCGGGGAAGGTCAGCAGTGGCTGGCCGAAGGTTTCATGCAGACTCATGACAGGCTCCCGCCCCAATCCACTGCGGGACGGGGCGTTAAGAAAATGATCAGGCACTGCGCCGGGCGTGATGCTCAAGGCGACTTTGCAGGCGATAGAGGTAAGCGAAACCCTGCTCCCAGCGCTGGTGGCCGGACTTCACATTGATATGCCCGGCACCGGCCAGGATCCCGGCTTCAGCTCCCCAGTTGCGCGCCAACTCCAAGGCCCGAGGGGCACTGACGGCACTGTCGTTGTCGGAGCTGACCACCTGGCTGGGGAACGGCAACAGGTCGGTAGGGATCGGCGCAAAGTTGCGCAAGGCCGGCGAGCAGGCCGGGCGTTCCACATCCGCCGGCGCCACCAGCAAGGCACCGCGCACCTGCCGCAGAAAATGCAGCGGCGCGGTAGCGGCCCAATGGGCCACGGTGATGCAGCCCAGGCTATGGGCGATCAGAATCACTGGCGTGCTGTCGGCGGCGATCGCCTCGGCCAGCGCGGCTACCCAGTCTTCGCGGCGCGGTGTCAACCAATCGGCCTGCTCCACGCGGGTGCTGTTGGGCAGGCTGTTCTGCCAGTGACTCTGCCAATGATCTTCTGGCGATCCTTGCCAGCCCGGCACGATCAGGTAACGAACCAACTCGCTGTGCATGGGTGTGCCCTCCTGCAGCGTTTAACGTTGCTGAGCAGTATAGGGACGGGGGTTATATTCGTTAAGGAATAAGAAGCTATTTATTAATAACCAAAAATTCAAAATTCTACCCGATCTGCCTTCACGTCACTTCGCGCACAATTCGAACAACTGAGCCTGTAAGCATTGCCCCGCCGCACTCAGGCCATGGCGGGCATACAACGCCAGACGCACGCCTTGCACCTCGGGCAAACCGCTGTCAGGCCCCAGCTCCATATGCCCTGGCTGCACTACCCGGCGCGGCAACAGACTCACCCCCAACCCCGCCGCCACTGCCGAACATACGCTGGCCAAACTCGCGCTGGAGTAACCGATACGCCAGCGCCAACCGCCCACTTCCAGGTGCTGCAGCATTTCATTGCGGTACAGGCCGCCCACCGGAAAGGCCACCAACGGCAACGGGTCGCGCCCTACGGAGGGTGTGGTGCGACTGTCCACCCAGCACAGCGGCTCGGGCCACGAGGCCAGGCAGTCGGCGCTGTCGCCCATTTGTTTGACCAGCAACACATCGAACTCGCCGGCCCGGTATTGGCGTTGCAATTCGGGGCCCAAACCACTGGTGACCTCCAGACGCACCCGTGGATAAGCCTGCACAAATGATGACAACAGCGGCATCAGGCGCTCGGCGGCAAAATCTTCCGGCACCCCCAGGCGCAGCACGCCGTCGCTTTGTTGGCTGATCAGCACCTCAGCGGCCTCCTCATGCAGCGCGAGGATGCGCCGCGCGTACGCCAGCAAGCGCTCGCCCTCGGCAGTGGCGACCACGCGGCGCTGGTCGCGGTCGAGCAATTGGCACGCCGCCGCGTCCTCCAGGCGGCGAATCTGCTGGCTTACGGTGGATTGGGTCAGGTGCAGGCGCTCGGCGGCGCGAGTGAAGTTGCCGCAGTCCACCACGGCGACAAAGCTGCGCAATAACACGGGGTCGAACATCCACATCACCATTGTGTTTGCCACTGATTGGCATGGTTATATTTAATTTCAGAATACCCTTAGGGCTGCCCATACTTCACCTCCCATCGTGCCCGGAGCGGCCTGCATGACCCTGAACAAATCCCTCGCCGGCTGGGGACTATTGCTGGTGCTGGGCCTGAACCTGCGACCAATCCTCAGCTCCATCAGCCCGCTGCTGGGCGAAATCCGCCAGGCCACGGGCTTGAGCTTCCAGAGCAGCGCCCTGCTGACCAGCCTGCCGGTGGTGTGCATGGGCCTGGTGGCGCTGGTGGGTGTGCGGGTGGAAGCACGCTTGGGCGAGCGGCGTGGCATCGCCCTGGGGCTGATGATGATCCTGTTGGCCTGCCTGGCGCGCTGGCTGATGGGGCAGGCGTCGGCGTTGTTGGTCACGGCATTGCTCGGCGGCGCCGGTGTGGCGCTGATCCAGGCGTTGGTGCCGGCGATGGTCAAGCGCGAGTTTCGTCATCGCGTGCCGGTGGCGATGGGGGTGTACTCGGCGTCGCTGATGGCCGGCGGCGGGCTGGCGGCGTTGCTCAGCCCGGTGGTGGCGACGCACTTTGCGCAGTGGCAGGCCGGGCTCGGAGTCTGGCTGTTGCCGGCACTCGGCGCGTTGCTGTTGTGGGCCTGGCTGCCGCTGGGCGCGGCGCGTAACCCGCAAGTGCCGCCGGCGCTGGAAGGTCTGCGCAATCGGCGCGCGTGGTTGCTGGCGTTGTATTTCGGCCTGGTGAACTGCGGCTACATGAGCCTGGTGGCCTGGCTACCGGCTTATTACCAGCAACTGGGCTGGGGCGTGCTGCCCAGCGGCTCGCTGCTGGCGTACATGACCATTTTTCAAGTGATCGCCGCGCTGCTGATGCCGGTGCTGGCGCAACGCGGTGTCGATCGTCGTCCGTTGCTGGTCATTAGCCTGCTGGCGCAAACCGTGGGTTACCTCGGCCTGATCTTCGCGCCGCTGGACTATCCCCACCTGTGGGTGGCCCTGTGCGGCTTCGGCCTGGGCGCCTGCTTTGCCCTGAGCCTGCTGCTGACCCTCGACCACCACCGCGACCCACGCCATGCCGGGCAACTGGCGGCCTTCGTGCAAGGCGTGGGTTTTTTGATCAACGCCATTTCACCGTGGATGACCGGTTGGCTGCGCCAGCTTACTGGCGACTTCGTCAGTGCCTGGTGGGTGCTGACCGTGACAGTGCTGGCGATGCTGGTCGTGACGCGGGTGTTCAGCCCGGCGAGCTATCGCATCGAACTGGCCGTCGTGGCGCCCGGCCAGCGCTTTACACACTAGCGACACACACCCATGTCAGATTTGCACCACTGAATTCCACCCGCCCCTTTGACGAAAACGAGGACGTCGTCTGATGGACTGTATCTTCTGCAACATCGCCCGCGGCACCGCCCCTGCCCACCTGTTATGGGAAGACCAGAGCCACATGGCTTTCCTCTCTATCTTTCCCAACACCCCAGGGTTCAGTGTGGTGATTCCCAAAGCGCATTACGGCAGCTATGGGTTTGCCCAGTCGGACAAGGTGCTGTGCGAATTGGTGGTTGCGGCCAAGAAGACCGCACTGCTGATTGACCAGGCGCTTGCGGGTGTGGCGAGGACCGGCATGATTCTGGAGGGTTACGGCGTCGATCATTTGCACGCCAAACTGTTCCCGATGCACGGAACGGGCGAGGACAGCGCCTTCAAAAAAATCAGCTCTCGCATGGATAAGTTTTTTGATCGCTATGAGGGCTATCTCTCATCCCATGACTGCGCCAGGGCCGACGATTCGACGTTGGCCGAGCTGGCCGCCCACATCCGTGCCGTCAACGACTGAGCACGGGGCGGCCTGACGCGCAACCGCAATCGGCCGCCGCACCTCAGCGCAGCGCCGTTTCCGCCGGGTTGAGGCCTGCACTGGGCGCCGCCATGGGCTCCAGACGATTGGCCCGCGCAAATGTGCCGAAATCATTGAAGCGCACGCCCATCTCCGCCATGACCTTATGCGCCACCTTGGCCGTCATCTGGCGGATATAGAACGGTTCCTTCACCACAAAATGATGAATCCCGTGGGTGCTGCCAAAGTTGAAGCAGAACGCCTGCAACGGCCACATCCACCACGGGTTTAGCACTTGGGTTTGCTGGATCACATTGCCCGGTTCCACATCGCCGTAGTAGTGCATGTTGGAGCTGACAAAGTGCAGGCAGAACGTGCGCAGCACATTGGGCCCGATGATCACCACGGCGGCGATGTCGATCACGTGCATCATCTGCAAGGTGCCCGCCGACCATTCGATGGGCGCGCCGAGCAGGCTGGCGACACCGTTGGCGGCGTGGAACCAGAGAAACACGTACCACGCGCCCCAATGCAGCAGCGCCAGCGGCGCGTAGACCAGCATCGCGCGCTTGAGAATCTTGAATTTATGGCTCCAGGTCTTGGCCCGCAGCATGCGGATAAACGCCGACATCACGTTATCGCCCACCATCAACAGGCGCGCCAGGCCCCACGGTTCGCCGTTGGTGATTGCGCGCTCCTCCATGTCGGCCTCGGTGCCGGAGACCTTGTGATGATTGAGGTGCAAGTGGCGGCGAATCCATGGGTTGATGGTGCTCGGCCGCGCCAGCCACACCAAGGCCATCATCAGGTTATGCGGCACACGTTGCTTGCGAAAGTACATGCTGTGGATCAGGTCATGTTCCAGCTCATGGGTCAGTGACGCGAAAAATGCGTTAAGCAGCAGGCACACCCACCAGGCCATATGCCCGGTAATGTAGAGCGCCGCCGAGCCGAGCATGCCCAGCAACGCAAAGGCCAGGATGCCCGCGCCCAGCGCGTCCTGATGCAGCAGCCAGGGGTATTGCTGGCGCAAGCGCACGCCTTCGGCGAGTACGACTTCGCGAATGTGCGCCGAACGTTGTTGTGCATTCAGCGATTGGGGACTTGCAGAAGTACCGTCCATGCTCCCATCCTCTTGTTTATCGAGGTTTACATCCTGCACCAGGCGCTCGCGCAGGACGCTAGCCCCACACGCCAACCTGTTGACCGCACACGCCAATCGCCATGACCGAACCCACCTCCCTCGCCAGCTGGACCCGCGCCTTGCGCAAGCAGCTCGATGCCTTGGGCCTGGACAGCGCCGCGCTATGCCACGAGGCCGGGCTCGATCCGCAGCTGATGGAAGACCCAAACGCGCGCTACCCGCTGTCGGCCACCACGCGCCTGTGGGAATTGGCGGTGCAGGCCAGCGGCGATCCGGCGATCGGTCTGCGGGTGTCGCGGTTTGTCAGCCCCACCACGTTTCATGCGTTGGGCTATGCGCTGGTGGCCAGCGGCAGTTTGCGCGAGGTGTTCGAACGCATCGTGCGTTACCACCCGGTGGTCAGTGACGCCTTGACCCTGGAGTTGAGCGGCGATGGTGAGCGCTATCGGTTTCGCCTGCTACAACCGCCAGGCAGCCCGGCGCCAGCGTTGGAGGCCATTGATGCGTTCGCGGCGATTTACGTGCGCACCTGCCGCAATCGCCTGGGTCGGGATTACGCGCCGTTGGCCGTGTACCTGCGCCGCCCGCCGCCGGCCGATCCGACGCCGTGGCAAACGGTGTTCCGCGCGCCGGTATTTTTTGCCGCCGACGAAGACCGCCTGGAATTCGCCGCGCGCGACTTTGACAGCCACCTGGACGACGCCAACCCGGAGCTGGCCGAACACAACGAAACCGTGCTCAAACGCACCCTCGCCCAACTGCAACCGCTGACCTGGGAGCGCAAGGTGCGGGCGGTCATCGAAGCGCAATTACCGGACGGCGAGCCCAGCGCCGAACGCGTTGCCCAGGCCCTGCACCTGAGCCTGCGCAGCCTGCAACGGCACCTGGCGGATGAAGGTTGTCGGTTCGATGCGCTGCTCAACCAATGTCGGCAGAACCTGGCGTTGCAGCACCTGCGCGATCCGCAGTGTTCGTTGGCCGAGATCAGCCATTTATTAGGGTTTGCCGATACCAGCAGCTTCAACCGCGCGTTCAAGCGCTGGACGGGGATGACGCCGGGGCAGTTCAGAGAAGGCCTGGGTTAGCGCCCACGCTCGCGCCGCAACAGCTTCTTGACCCGCGCGACCAGAGCCTTGTCATCAAAGGGCTTGAGCAGGTAGTCATCCTCATGCAGTTCCAACCCGCGCAGGCGATCTTCGATCCCGCCCGGTGTGGTCAAGAACAACAGCGGCGTGTCGCCCTGCTGTCGGATCGCCTGCTGCAGCGTCCAGGCATTCAGGCCCGGCAACATCACGTCCAGGATCACCAGGTCGTACACGTTGCTTTCCACAAAGCGCTGCGCGGCCATGCCGTTGGCCGCGACTTCTACGGCGAAACCCGCCTCGCTCAAGCCTTGGGCCATGCGTTGCGCCAGCTGCGGCTGGTCTTCCACTAACAACACCTGCATGCCTTACCTCTGGGTTTAATGACAAACCTGTCATCCAATTGTGCGGCTTCTGACCCCGTTCACTGGCTACCGTGGCGGCCTGTTCAACGGAGCTTTCACCATGTATCGCACTGCTTTGTTTCTGAGCCTGGCCCTGAGCGGCGCCGCCCAAGCGGCGCCGCAATTGCCACGCCATGCCGATTTGGATCTGCGTACCGCCCGCCAATTGGCCGATGCCAGCCTGGCCCACTGCAACGCCGCGCTGACCGTGCTCGATCGCGGCGGCAATTTGCTGGTGGCCCTGCGCGCTGACGTTGTGGGGCCGCACAACAGCCTCGCCAGCCAACGCAAGGCCTACACCGCGCTGTCGAGCAAAACCGCCACCCGGCTATTTGCCGAGCGCGCCCGCAACAACCCGGAAGCGGCCAACCTTAACACCTTGCCCGAATTGCTGTTGCTCGGTGGCGGCGTGCCGTTGTTTGCCGACGCCGAACTGGTCGGCGCGCTGGGTATCGCCGGAGCCGGTGGCGCAGCGCAGGACGAAGCCTGTGCCGTCCAGGCCGCCGAGCAACTGGGCCTGAAAACTTCTCTGTGATTAACCCTCGAAAGGACCTCCCCATGAAAACCCTGAGCATGACCCTCGCCGCCCTCAGCCTGAGCGGCCTGTGCAACCTGGCCCTGGCCGCCGGCAACCCGCTGAGCGTGCACGTTCTCAACCTGGAAAACGGCCTGCCGTCGGCGGGCGTCAGCGTCACTCTGGAACAGCAGGTGGGCGATCACTGGCAAGCGCTGTCCGAGGGCGTGACCAACCAGCAAGGGCGCATTGCCGAACTGTTCCCCGCCGACCGCAGCCTGACGCCCGGCGAGTACCGTGTGGTGTTCAAGACCGGCGACTATTACAAAAAAGCCAACCGCGAGACGTTCTTCCCGCAAGTGCCGGTGATTTTCCAGGTCAAGCAGGCCGACCAGCACTACCACATTCCGCTGCTGCTCAGCCCGTACGGGTTCTCCACCTATCGCGGTTCCTAGTTCACGCGCCTGCGGCACGCCGCAGGCCAGGCAGGTCGAGCACTTCGATTGCGCCGTAACTCAAGCCGATAATGCCCTGCTGCTCCAGGCTCTTGAGCAAGCTGTTGATGGTCTGGCGCGACAGGCCCAACATCGCCGCCAGGTCTTCCTGGGGCAGTTGCAGCACGCGGCGTGCTTGTTCGATTTCGCCGTAGCCTTCGGCAATCATCAGCAACCGATGGGCCAGACGCGCCGACGCGGGCATCAGGCTCATCTGTTCGATATTGATCAACGACAACCGCAGTTTATGGCTCATCAACAGGGCCACTTCCCGCCAGTACGCCGGCTGGCGCTCAAGCAGCGCGAGCATCGCTGCCTGCGGCACCTGCAGTAACGTGCACGGCCCCATGGCCAGCGCATCATGGGTGCGCGGCAGGCCGTCGAACAGGCAGATTTCACCGAACCAGTAAGGGGTTTCCACCAGGCTCAAAACCGCTTCCTTGCCTTGGGCATTGACCGCGCTGATGCGCACCGCGCCGTCAAGCACGGCGTACAGGCCACAGGGCGGATCGCCGCGTTTGAACAGCAACTGCCCCGCCGCCAACGTGCGCAACCGAGCGGCCGCCAGCAGGCTACGCTGAAAGTCGTCCGGTAAATGGCTGAACCAGTGGCCGGTGACCAATTGGCGGTGCCAGTTCTCTGGGTTCATGAGCGCTCCGAAGATTGTCGCCCAGCTGACAGTCAGGCGTGGTCCGACAGGGCATGATCAAACATCCTACAGGAGGAACAACAATGAAAAGCCTCGTCGACCACCTCAGTCAATACGCCGCCTACCACCGCGACCCGCGCAATATCGCCAGCCATTTTGTCGGCATCCCGTTGATCGTCATCGCCGTCGCCGTGCTGCTGTCGCGCCCCACCTGGGCTATCGGCAGCCTGTGGATATCTCCGGCGCTTATCGTGGCGCTGCTGTCGGCGTGGTTTTACCTGCGCCTGGAACTGGCGCTCGGCGTGTTGATGAGCGCGCTGATGGGGTTATCGGTGTGGGCCGGGCACACACTCGCCGCGCACAGCACGCTGGTGTGGCTGAGCAGCGGCGTCGGGCTGTTTGTGGTGGGCTGGGTGATTCAGTTTGTCGGCCACTATTACGAAGGCAAGAAACCGGCGTTTGTGGATGACATTTCGGGGTTGATCGTGGGGCCGCTGTTTGTGGTGGCGGAGGTGGCGTTTTTGCTGGGGTTGCGGCAGGGGCTCAAGCGGCAGATCGAAGAACGCTCGGGCCCGGTGGCACGCCGCGATCTAAAGCCGAGACAGGTCTGAATATGGGGGAGGCTTGCCCCCGATGGCGGCGGGTCAGTGACATCTATATCAACTGACCCACTGCTATCGGGGGGGCAAGTCGAATCGTCGCACCGCCCGTCCCACATTGGCCCCATTTTTCACATTGGGTAGCGCAGGGTTCTCAGGTTTTTTGCCAGACCTTGGGCTTGAAGAACAGGGTTTCGCCACGGGCCAGGCCGATCAGGCTGTCGTGGTCTTTCACCACTTCGGCTTCGATCAGTTCAGGCTGGCCCTCCACCTTCAAGGTCACTCGCGTCGTCGCTCCCAGCGGGCGGATATCGCGGACTTCGGCGGCGTGGTGGTCTTCCAGTTCATGGCGCGACAGCGACACTTCGTGGGGGCGGAACAGCACGTGCTGGTCTTCGCCCAGGTGCAGGCGATTGGAGTCGCCGAGGAAGTGGTACACGAAGTCACTCGCCGGGTTTTCGTACACCTCGCCCGGTGAGCCGATTTGCTCGATCACGCCCTTGTTCATCACCACGATACGGTCGGCGACTTCCATGGCCTCTTCCTGGTCGTGGGTCACGAAAACCGACGTGAGGTTGATGTCTTCATGCAAGCGCGCCAGCCAGCGGCGCAGTTCTTTACGCACCTTGGCGTCGAGGGCGCCGAAGGGTTCGTCCAGCAGCAATACTTTGGGTTCCACCGCCAGGGCGCGGGCCAGGGCAATGCGCTGGCGTTGGCCGCCGGAGAGTTGTTCCGGGTAGCGGTCGGACAGCCAATCGAGCTGCACCATGTTCAGCAGCTCATGGACTTTCGCCGCGATCTGACTTTCGCTGGGCCGTTGGTTTTTCGGCTTCATACGCAGGCCGAAGGCGACGTTGTCGAACACGGTCATATGGCGGAACAGCGCGTAGTGCTGGAACACAAAACCGACGTTGCGATCACGCACGTCATGGCCGGACACGTCCTCGCCGTGGAACACGATGCTGCCGTCATCCGGAGTTTCCAGGCCGGCGATAATGCGCAGCAAGGTGGTCTTGCCGCAGCCGGAAGGGCCGAGCAACGCCACCAGCTCGCCGCTCTGGATATCCAGATTGATGCTGTCCAGAGCCTTGAAGGCGTTGAAGTTCTTGCTGACGTTACGGACTTCGATCGACATGACTTATTCCTCTGCCGCACTGGCGCGCAGGCGATTGATACGGTTCTCGCTCCACTGCTTGAGCAGCAGGATGAAGAGCGCCAGGACCAGCAACAGACTCGCCACCGCGAACGCGGCGACGTGGTTGTATTCGTTGTAGAGAATCTCGACATGCAGCGGCAAGGTGTTGGTCACGCCGCGAATGTGGCCGGACACCACCGACACCGCGCCGAACTCCCCCATCGCCCGCGCCGTGCAGAGCACCACGCCGTAGATCAGGCCCCATTTGATGTTCGGCACGGTGACATGCCAGAACATCTGCCAGCCGTTGGCACCGAGCAGGCGCGCGGCTTCTTCTTCCTGAGTGCCCTGCTCCTGCATCAGCGGGATCAGCTCACGGGCCACGAAGGGCACGGTGACGAAGATGGTCGCCAGCACGATGCCCGGCAGTGCGAACACGATCTGGATGTCGTGCTCTTGCAGCCACGGGCCAAAGAAGCCCTGGGCGCCGAACATCAGCACATACACCAGACCGGCAATCACCGGCGAGACCGAGAACGGTAGGTCGATCAGCGTCACCAGAATGCTTTTGCCACGGAACGAGTACTTGCTCACGCACCACGCCGCGCTGACGCCGAACACCACGTTGAGCGGCACCGAAATGGCCACGGCGATCACCGTGAGTTTCAACGCCGAGAGCGCATCGGGCTCCAGAATCGCGGTAAAGAACGCGCCGAGGCCGTTCTTCAGGCCCTGGGACACCACAATAAACAGCGGCAGCAGCAAAAACAGCACGAACACCAGCCAGCCGAAGCCGATCAGGATGCGCCGCGACGCCGCGCTGCCACGTCGGGCGGCGTTGGAGGACGCGGCGGAAATAGACGATTGGGACATGTTCCGCGCCTCCTTAAGGACGTTCGATACGCCGCTGCAGCAAGTTGATCAGCAGCAGCAGCACAAAGGAAACCACCAGCATCAACACCCCGATGGAGGTGGCGCCGCGGTAGTCGTATTGGTCGAGCTTGACCATGATCAGCAGCGGCAGGATCTCGGTTTTCATCGGCATATTGCCGGCGATAAAAATCACCGAGCCATACTCCCCCACGCCACGGGCGAACGCCAAAGCGAAACCGGTCAGCCAGGCCGGCAACAGCGCCGGCACGAGGATGTAGCGGAACACCTGCAACGGCTTGGCGCCCAGGCAGGCGGCGGCTTCTTCGACTTCGCGCGGGATATCGGCCAGTACCGGCTGCACCGTGCGCACCACGAACGGCAGAGTCACGAAGGTCAGCGCCAGGGTGATGCCCAACGGCGTGTAGGCGATCTTGAAGCCCAGGTCGGCGGCGAACTGGCCCACCAGGCCGGTCGGCGTATACAGCGCAGTTAGCGCAATACCGGCCACGGCGGTGGGCAAGGCGAATGGAAGGTCGATCATCGCGTCGATGATCTTGCGACCGGGGAAGGTGTAGCGCACCAGCACCCAGGCCAGCAGCGTGCCGATCACGCCGTTGATCAACGCGGCGTACAGCGCGGTGCTGAAGCTCAGCTTCAATGCCGCCAGCACGCGGGGTGCGGAAATAATGGCCCAGAACTGATCCCAGGTGAGTTGAGCGGCGTGAACGAACATCGCCGCAAGGGGGATGAGTACGATCAGGCTGAGGTACACCACGGTGTAACCCAGCGTCAGCCCGAAGCCGGGTATGACGGGGGAAATACGACGCGACATAAGAGTCCTTGGTTAGCGTAACGGACACACAAAACCCGCAGCTGAATGCGGGCTCTGTGGGCGGGTTGTTGCTGGCTTACTGCGCCGTGTAGATCTGGTCGAACACGCCACCGTCATTGAAGAATTTCGGTTGGGCAGTTTTCCAGCCGCCGAAGTCTTTGTCGATAGTCACCAAGTCCAGTTTCGGGAACTGCTGGGCGTATTTGGCGGCGACTTTCTCATCCCGTGGACGGTAGAAGTTTTTCGCCGCAATCTCCTGGCCAGCGGGGCTGTACAGGTGCTTGAGGTATTCGGTGGCGATTTCGGTGTTGCCCTTCTTCTCGGCGTTCTTATCCACCACCGCTACCGGCGGTTCGGCGAGGATCGACAGGGACGGTACGACGATATCGAATTTGTCTTTGCCGCCGTCTTCCTTGAGCGCCAGGAACGCTTCGTTTTCCCAGGCCAGCAACACGTCGCCCTGACCGTTGTTGACGAAGGTGATGGTCGAGCCGCGCGCGCCGGTGTCCAGCACCGGTACGTGCTTGAACAGTTCCTTCACGTATTCCTGGGCCTTGGCTTCGCTGCCGCCGGCCTTGAGGCCATAGGCCCAGGCGGCGAGGAAGTTCCAGCGGGCGCCGCCGGAAGTTTTCGGATTCGGCGTGATCACCGAGACGTCCTTCTTGATCAGATCGCCCCAGTCCTTGATGCCTTTGGGGTTGCCCTTGCGCACCAGGAACACGATGGTCGAGGTGTACGGAGTACTGGCGTCCGGCAGGCGGGTCTGCCAGTTTTCCGGCAGGGTTTTGCCCAGTTTGGCGATTTCGTCGATGTCACCGGCCAGGGCCAGGGTCACCACGTCGGCGCGCAGGCCGTCGATCACCGCACGGCCTTGCTTGCCAGAACCGCCGTGGGATTGCTGGATCTTGACGGTGTCGCCGGGATGGGACTGTTTCCAGAAGCTGGTGAATTCCGCGTTGTAGTCCTGGTACAGCTCGCGGGTCGGATCGTACGAGACATTGAGCAGCTCGTAATCCTTGGCAACCGCGGAACCGGCAAATACGGCGCTGGCCAGGGCGGCCAGGGCATAACGGCGAATCGACGACATAGAAGCTCCTGAAATTCTGGGTGTTGGCTTTTTCTTATAGTTGCGGGTCTATCGCCGTCAGCGCTTAGCTCGGTTTGTTACCGGGATTCTGCAAACGGAATTTTTCCTTGCGCTCGATCTGCACCACCTGGGCGTTGTGCACGGTAATTTCCACCGCGCCAAAACGCAGATCGCGCAGGGCGCTCTGGATCTCACGCAAAATGGTTGCTTCGTCCTGGCCGTCGACGCTACGTAGAGATGCGCTCATGGTCTCGCTCCTGAAATGAATAGTGCCTGGCAGTGGCGGCACTGCTTGCGGCGTGAGAGCGATAGTAGATAAGCGTGAATATTCTTAAAAATACTATTTAAGAATTTTTATATAACCAAAAAGAATTTTTGGTAGGCGTGAGGTTGTGGGAGGAAGCCGGCCCCCTCCCACACTTGACGGTGTTTCAAGCTTGGATGAGGGGTGCGCGATCCCAATCGAGTTCATGTGCGGGTATCGGCCGGCCAAACCAATACCCTTGGCCCAGATCACAGCCCTGCTCCAACAGGAACCGCGCCTGCTCCACCTGTTCGATACCCTCGGCCTGCACCTGCATGCCCATGCTTTTGGCCAGGGCGATGACCACGCGCACGATCGCCATGTCATCTTCATCCCATGGCAACCCGGCGACAAACCCCTGATCGATCTTGAGCTTCTGCACGGGCAGGCGCTTGAGGCGCAGAAGGGAGGAATAGCCGGTGCCAAAGTCGTCGATCGCCAGGCGCAAACCCAATTCGCGCAGGCGATGCAGCTGTTCCAGGGCCGCCTCGGGGTCGTCCATCACCGCGCTTTCGGTGACTTCCAGTTCCAGGAATGCCGGGTCCAAACCCGTGTCATGCAGCACCTGGGCGACTTGCTCGTACAGCTCGCGCCGGGCGAACAGGCGGCTGGACACGTTGACGGCGACAAAGCTCAGCCTTACGCCGTCGGCCAGCCATTGGCACATCTGGCGGCAGGCTTGATCCATGACCCAGGCGTCGATCTCTGCGATCAGGCCAGTGCGTTCGGCAATCGGGATAAATTCGATGGGCGGCACCAGGCCGCGCTCCGGGTGCTGCCAACGTACCAACGCTTCCAAGCCCACCAGGCGGCTGCCCGTCAGGTCGTGTACTGGCTGGTAATACACGCGCAGTTCCTGCTGTTCGAGGGCGCGACGCAGCTCGCTGGCCACCTCCACGCGGTTCTGTGCATGGGCCGTGAGTTCCTCGGTGTACAGCGCGTAGCTTTCGCGACCGACGCCCTTGGCTTTGAACAGCGCGGAATCGGCGTTGCGCAACAATTGTTCGGCGCTGAGGGCGTCGTTGGGGAACAAACTGATACCGATGCTGGCACTGACAAACAACTGATGGCCGTCAAAGATGAACGGTTGCTTCATCACATCGAGCATGCGCTGAGCCAATGCCGCGGCCTGCACCACCTGTGGACAACTTTCCGCCAGCACCGCGAATTCATCCCCGCCCAGCCGCGCTAGGGTCACGCCGGGGCCGAACAGGCTCTGCAGCCGCTCGGCGACCAGTTTGAGCAATTGGTCGCCGACGTTGTGGCCGAGGCTGTCATTGATGATTTTGAAGTGATCCAGGTCGAGCAACAGCAGAGCGCAACCACGTTTGTGGATTTGCGCCGAGGCCAGCGCCTGTTCGGTGCGGTCGGTGAATAGCAGACGATTGGGCAGGTCGGTCAGGGGGTCGTGGTGCGCCAAGTGAGCCAGCTCGTGCTCGGAGTTCTTGATGGCGCTGATATCGGAAAACACCGCGACGTAATGGCTGATGTGGCCATGATCATCGTGAATCACCCGGATGGTTTGCCATTGCGGGTAGATTTCGCCGCTTTTGCGCCGATTCCAGATTTCACCGCTCCATTCGCCCGTGCGCTCCAAGGCCTGGAACATCTGTTGGTAAAAAAGCGACGAATGGCGCCCGGACTTGAACAAACTCGGCTGTTGCCCCATCACGTCGTCGCGCCGGTATCCGGTGATCTCCATAAACGCGCGGTTGACGTGCACGATCAGGCCCTGGGCATCCGTGACCAGTACCCCCTCGCGGGTGCAATCGAACACGGCGGCAGCCTGGCGCAGGCGCTCGCGGTGCTCCTTGGACGGCTGCAACAGCAGATTGGCCCGTACGAAGCGCGCGCACATCAGGTAAATCGCCAGCGCGGTGAGGGCTACCCAAATGTAGCCGCACGCCTGGATCCAGAGACTCATCTCATTGGGGTTATCGAGAAACTCGATCAATACACGCTGCGTGAGCCCGATCCATAAGACGGAAACCAGCAGATATACCAGCCCCGCGCGCAGGGCACCTCGGTATGAAAGCAGCATAGGTTCAGTAATCCTTACCCAAAAAACAGAATCGCCCCACGAAGGCTGCGGATTATAGAATAAGAAACATCCAGTAAGTCTTATCTGAAAGGGCGGCTGGTTTTCTCTGTAGGCTTAGTGATAATGCGTGAGCTGTTCTTTTCTTTATCTGAGGGCCATACAGCCTATGTGGTACAACGGTTTTCTTGACTTGTCGGCCTGGCAACTGGTGGCAGTCACTCTGTTGATGACCCACGTGACCATCATTGCGGTCACCGTCTATCTGCACCGCTATTCCGCCCATCGCTCCCTGGAGCTCAATGCCGGGCTTAAACACTTCTTCCGCTTCTGGCTGTGGCTGACCACGGCGCAGAACACCCGCGAGTGGACCGCCATCCACCGCAAACACCACGCCAAATGCGAAACCGTCGACGACCCCCACAGCCCCGTGATCAAGGGCCTGTCTACCGTCCTGCGCAAAGGTGCCGAACTCTACCGTGCCGAGGCGGAGAACCCCGAAACCCTGCGTATCTACGGCAAGAACTGCCCGGACGACTGGCTCGAACGCAACCTCTACACCCCCTACCCACTGCTGGGCGTGGCGATCCTGGGCGTGATCGATCTGCTGCTGTTCGGCACCATCGGCATCACCATCTGGGCAATCCAGATGATGTGGATCCCGTTCTGGGCCGCCGGCGTGATCAACGGCCTGGGCCATGCGGTGGGCTATCGCAACTTCGAATGCCGTGACGCGGCCACCAACCTGGTGCCGTGGGGCATCATCGTCGGCGGTGAAGAACTGCACAACAATCACCACACCTACCCGAACTCCGCCAAGTTGTCGGTGAAGAAATGGGAGTTCGACCTGGGTTGGGCGTGGATCAAGGTGTTCAGCTTCCTGCGCCTGGCCAAGGTGCAGCGCGTGGCGCCGATTGCCCATCGCGTGGAGGGCAAGGGCCATTTGGACATGGACACCGCCATGGCGATCCTCAACAACCGCTTCCAGATCATGGCCCAGTACCGCAAGTTGGTGATTGGCCCGCTGGTCAAACAGGAGCTGGAAAAAGTCGATCACTCGGTGCGGCACCAATTCCATCGGGCCAAGCGCCTGCTGTCGCGGGAAACCAGCCTGCTGGATGATCGCCATCACTTGCGCATCCAAAGCATGCTGGAACACAGCCAGGCGCTGAAGGTGATCTACGAGAAGCGTCTGGCGCTGCAACAGATCTGGGTCAAGACCAGCGCCAATGGTCACGACATGCTGGCAGCCATCAAGGAATGGGTACACGAAGCCGAAGCCAGTGGCATCCAATCCCTGCGGGATTTTGCCCACCAGTTGAAAACCTACTCGCTGCGCCCTGCCGCCGTGTGACCCTGCCGTGGGAGGGCTCGCCCTCCCACGCGACCTGTTTTTGGCGTCATTTACCGGGCGCCGCCAATCGACACCGTTGACGGAACTTCACCGCAATTCGCCTCTCTCAAAGAACACTTCGCCATCATGGTGGCCCCTTGTTGTGACCGCTGCTTCGCCTTGCGGCGCGCCCAGAGAGAGTTGTGCCGATGGTTCAAGAAAAGCCTCATTTACCTGACCCGCCCACTGCCGAACAACCGCTTCCGGCTGCGGCTTCGACCCTGCTGGCGCTGGTGCATGCTCAGGGTGAAGTCGAGCGGCTGAGCGAACGCGAACAACTGCTCAGCTCGCTGCTGGTGAGTGTGAATGCCGTGCTCTGGGCCATGGAGTGGGAGACGCGCCGCGTGTTGTACGTCAGCCCGGCCTACGAACGCGTCTTCGGCCGCCCTGCCAGCCTGCTGTTGGCCGATCATCGCGAATGGCGCAACAGCATTCACCCCGAAGACCTCGATTACGCCGAACAAAGCCTGGCCCGCGTGCTGGAACAGGGCGCGGTGGAAAACCGCGAATACCGCATCATCACCGCCGAGGGCAAGATTCGCTGGCTGAGCGACAAGTGCTACATCAACCAGCAGGTCGAGCCTGGCGAGCCGGTGATCGTGGTAGGCATAGCCGAGGACATCACCGAAAAGAAGCAACTGGAGCTGGAGTTGCACCGCCTGGCCACCACCGACGTGCTGACCCAGAGCAGCAATCGCCGGCACTTCTTCGAGTGCGCCAACCAAGCCTTCGACACCGCCAGCGTACAGGGTGCGCCGCTGGCCTTTCTGTTGCTGGACATCGACGACTTCAAGGACATCAACGACACCTATGGCCACCTGGAAGGTGACCAAGTACTGCGGCGTATCGCCGAAAGTGGCCGAGGGGTGCTGCGCCGTGGCGACCTGTTCGGGCGTATTGGCGGCGAGGAGTTTGCCGCCGTGCTACCTGGCTGCGCGCCGGAGATGGCGCTGCAGGTGGCCGAACGTCTGGGTAAAGAGATTCAAGCGCTGAACTTCAGCTACGAAGGCCAGGCATTTGGCGTGACCGTCAGCCAGGGCCTGGCCAACCTCAGCGAAGAAGACTCAACCCTGGACAACCTGTTCGCCCGTGCCGATGCCGCCATGTACGAAGCCAAACGCCAGGGCAAGAACCGCATCATCGTCGCCACCGTCGACTTTTAGCCCACCGGCCTTTTGCGAATCCGCGTCAACTCCGACAAGCCGATCTTGAGCAAACGTGCCGTCTTGCCGTCGGCCAACGCTTCCAAGCCTTCGTGCTCAGTCAACCGCGCCATTTGCGCGGCCAGGTTCACCGCCAGCGCATCACGGGCATACACCCCGCCCTCCAGTGAATAGCTCGCCGCAATCAGCTGACGCAGTTCCAGCGGCAAGCGCCAGCGCGCGCGCAGCGAGGAGCCGAAGGCGGCGCCAAAAGTGTCGAGGGACTCGCCAATCGCTTTGTCGTCCAGCTCCCCACCGCCCCGGCGCCAGTCTTCCAGGCTGCGCAACAGCGCCAGGTCCCCCAACTGATGCAGGATGCCGGCGCTGTAGCAGCGCTCGCGATCCAGCTCAAGCAAGTGCGCAAGCAGCAGCGCGTAATCCGCCGTGTCTTGGGACAACTGCCAATAGCGCTCGGCGTACGCCGCCAGCACCGGATCGCCGAGTACTACGTTGTGCTTGAGCGCCAGGCCCAGGATCAGGTTCATGCTTTGCCCCGGCGCCAGTGTGTGCAACGCCGCGTGGAGGGTCTGCACCGGTGCGCCGTGATGGCCGGCGCTGTTGGCGGCGGCGATAAGCACGGCGGTGATTTGCGGGTCTGTGCGCACCTGTTCTTCCAGGCGTTTGAGGTCCAGGCCGTCGGGGCCGAGGCTGTGCTGCACGGCCGCTTGCACATCGACCCGCAGCGGTGCGCCATCGGACGCTTCGCGACGCTGCTCCAGAAACCCCGGCAACGTCATGCCCGGCGTCAGCGCCGGTACTTCGCAATACACACTTTCGCCTTCGTTAAGCAGCAAGTCCTGCAGACGCTGGGTCAGCGCCTGCATGTTCAGCGGTTTGGTCAGGTATGCCGTGGGTGCCAGGGGCAAGGCTTCGCGCACGCTGGCACTGTCATTGCGACTGCTCAGCAAAATAAATGGCAGAGGCGGCGTACGGCGCTGCTGACGCACCGCGCGCAGCAGATTCAAGCCGTCGATGACCGGCAACTCCCAGTCGGCCAGGATCAGATCGTAGGGCTTGTCGCGCAGCAGGGTAGCCGCCTGCTGCCCGTCGGCGCACACATCAAGCCGGGCGTCACAACGCACCGCCAGCAGCACCTGCTTGAGCAGGTCTTGCGACCAAGGGTCCGCCTCGGCAATCAACACACGGGGTACAGCCGGTAAATCAACCGCAGTCATCCGTCACGCTCCATCGGCAATGCCTGAACCATAGTCAACGCGGCCTGCGCCGTACAATCTGCGGGCACAAAAAAACCGCCGAAGCGGTTTTTTGTCAACGGTCGTTATCAGAGTTCAGAGAAGCACTCTTCCATGATCGCCAATCCTTTGTCCAACTGCTCGTCCGGCGAGGTCAGCGGCACCAGTACGCGCAAGACGTTACCGTAAGTGCCGCAAGACAGCAGGATCAGACCCTTTTCACGGGCCTTGGCCACTACCGCTGCCACGGCGGCAGCGTTCGGCTTGTGGCTGTCGCCGTCTTCGAACAACTCCACCGCGATCATCGCGCCCAAGGCACGTACTTCGCCGATCACCGGGTACTTGGCCTGGATAGCTTTAAGGCCAGTCACCAGGCGCTCGCCGACGGCTTTGCAGCGGTCCAGCAGGTGCTCTTCTTCAAACACTTCCATTACCGCCAGTGCCGCGGCGCAGGCGATCGGGCTACCGGCGTAGGTGCCGCCCAGGCCGCCTGGGGCGATGGCGTCCATGTACTCGGCCTTGCCGCACACACCGGCCAGCGGGAAGCCGCCAGCGATGGACTTGGCGAAGGTGGTCAGGTCGGCGGCGACGCCCATCTGTTCCATGGCGAAGAAGGTACCGGTACGGCCAGCACCGGTTTGCACTTCGTCGGCGATCAACAAGATGCCGTGCTTGTCGCACAGTTCGCGCAGACGCTTCATAAAGGCTTTTGGCGCGACGTAGAAACCGCCCTCGCCCTGCACCGGCTCGATGATGATCGCGGCGATGTCGCGCGGTTCGGCATCGTTCTTGAAGATGCGTTCGATGCTGGCGATCGAATCGTCGATGCTCACGCCATGCAGTTCGTTCGGGTACAGCGCGCGGAAGATACCGCCGGGCATCAGGCCCATGCCGGCCGAGTAAGGCACGACTTTACCGGTCAGGCCCAGGGTCATCATGGTGCGGCCGTGGTAAGCGCCGGTGAAGGCGATCACACCGGCACGGCCAGTGGCGGCGCGGGCGATTTTCACGGCGTTTTCAACGGCTTCGGAACCGGTGGTGACCAGCAGGGTTTTCTTGGCGAAATCACCAGGGACCTTGGCGTTGATTTTTTCGCACAGCTCCACGTAAGGCTCGTAGGCCAGGACCTGGAAGCAGGTGTGGGTCAGCTTGTTGAGCTGTTCGGTCACGGCGGCGATGATTTTTGGGTGCACGTGGCCGGTGTTCAGCACGGCGATGCCGCCAGCGAAGTCGATGAACTCGCGACCTTCAACGTCGGTCACGGTGGCGTTCTTCGCCGATTCGGCGAAGATCGGGTGGATCTGGCCAACACCGCGCGGTACAGCGGCTTCGCGGCGTTTCATCAGGGATGCGTTGGTCTTGCTCATAAAGTCCTCATTCGCCACTCATCGGGTGGCGTGGTCCAAGGAATACGTGGCGGGGAGGCAACTACGGCAGCATGCGATGATCGACTGCCACAGCTTTCCCGGCCACTACGAATAACGATATGAAACACGCAAAGGGTCAGCGCTCTCGTGCCCTCTGCGTTTACTGCAATCTCTTACGGGGCTTAGATGCCCAGGCAGAGGTATTTGATTTCCAGGTAATCCTCGATCCCGTACTTGGACCCTTCACGGCCCAGGCCCGAGGCCTTGATGCCGCCGAACGGCGCCACTTCGTTGGAGATCAACCCGGTGTTGACGCCGACCATGCCGTATTCCAGGGCTTCGGCCACGCGGAACACACGGCCCAGGTCGCGAGCATAGAAGTAGGAAGCCAGGCCGAATTCGGTGTCGTTGGACATGGCGATCACTTCGGCTTCGTCTTTGAAGCGGAACAGCGGCGCCAGCGGGCCGAAGGTTTCTTCCTTGGCCACGGCAGCGTCTTTAGGCACATCGACCAGGATCGTCGGCTCGAAGAAGTTGCCTTCAATCACCTTACCGCCGCTGAGCAGCTTGGCGCCCTTCTTCACCGCATCGGCGATGTGCTCCTGCACCTTGGCCACGGCTTTTTCGTCGATCAGCGGGCCAGTGGTGGTGCCTTCTTCCAGACCGTTGCCGATCTTGAGCTTGGCCACCGCCACCTTGAGTTTTTCCGCGAACGCGTCGTATACCGAATCCTGGATGTAGAGGCGGTTGGCGCAGACGCAGGTCTGGCCGTTGTTGCGGTACTTGGAGATGATCGCGCCTTCGACGGCCTTATCCAGGTCGGCGTCGTCGAACACGATAAACGGCGCGTTGCCGCCTAGTTCCAGGGACACTTTCTTGATGTCCTTGGCGCATTCGGCCATCAACTGGCGACCGATTTCGGTCGAGCCGGTGAAGGACAATTTACGCACGATCGGGTTGCTGGTCAGTTCGCCGCCGATGTCGCCGGCGCTGCCGGTGACCACGCTCAACACGCCTTTCGGGATACCGGCACGGTGCGCCAGTTCCACCAGGGCCAGGGCCGAGAATGGGGTTTGCGAGGCCGGTTTGATGACCATGGTGCAACCGGCGGCCAGGGCCGGGCCGGCTTTGCGGGTGATCATCGCGGCCGGGAAGTTCCACGGGGTGATCGCAGCGGTCACGCCGATCGGCTGCTTGATCACGATCAGGCGCTTGTCGGGCTGGTGGCCGGGGATCACGTCACCGTAGATGCGTTTGGCTTCTTCGGCGAACCACTCGATAAAGGACGCGGCGTAGACGATTTCGCCCTTGGCTTCGGCCAGCGGCTTGCCTTGTTCGAGGGTCATCAGGCGACCGAGGTCTTCCTGGTTTTCGATCAGCAGTTCGAACCAACGACGCAGCTTGTTGGCGCGCTCCTTGGCGGTCAGTGCGCGCCAGGCTGGCAGCGCCTTGTCGGCGGCTTCGATGGCGCGGCGGGTTTCTGCGGCGCCCATCTTTGGCACGGTGCCGAGAATCTCACCGGTGGCCGGGTTGTTGACCTTGATGGTCTGGCCGTTGTCCGCATCGACCCAAGCGCCATCGATAAAGGCTTGCTGGCGGAACAACTGGGCATCTTTAAGCTGCATGTCGGGTTTCCTTAACAGCACCGCGCGCACGCGGAGCGAATTAGAGTTGTTGAAAGGCGCCTTGTGGGCTGCCGTCAGGGAAATCAGCCCCTGCGCGCGAGTGAAGCGAAAAAAGCGCACGGGAGACAGAGCGTTTGAAATCTCAAACGAATCCTAGGATCAATGGGGGTGCAGGGCAATAGGATGTTCGAAAAAAAGAACGAAAACGGCGAATTCGCTGACGTTATCTGACCAGCGTAGGCGCTGCCGAAGTCTTGGCCATGCCAGTACTGCGCACGTACCGCGCCGGCGACGCGCCCAGGGTCTTTCGGAACATGCTGATAAAAGAGCTCACCGACTCATAACCCAGCACTTCGGCAGTGCGTTGGACGGTCTCTCCTTCCGCCAGGCTCTGCAATGCCACGATCAACTGCCATTGCCGGCGCCACTGGCCAAAGGTCAGGCCGGTTTCGCTTTTGACCAGCCGAGCCAGGGAGCGCTCGCTCATGGCCACCTGCCTCGCCCAATCGGCAATGGTCGAGCGGTTGGAAGGGTCCTGCGCCAGGGCCTTGGCGATGGTGCGCAAGGGGGAAGCGGCAGGAAGGGGCAGGTACAACTGCTCGCAGCGTGCCATTTCCAGCTGTTCGAGCAATACGCTGGTCAACCGAGCCGTGGGAGAGTCCGCCGGGTACGCCTGGTCCTGCGCGCTGAGATGAAAGATCAGTTCGAGAATCACCGGTGACAACGCCAATGTGCAGCATTGATCGGGCAGCGCCGCCGCCTCAGGTTCAACCAGCAGAAAGCACACTTGCCCATTCGCCGTGACCCGGTTGCTGTGGGACACACCGGCCGGAATCCACACACCGAACCCCGGTGGCACCATCCACACCCCATTCTCCACCGTACAAACGATACCGCCGCGGCAGGCCACGACCAGTTGGCCTTTGCGGTGCTCATGCACCGGAAACTCCCTGACGTGCTGCTGCGTGGTCAGCATCAGCGCCACGGCGGGCTGACCAAGGTCGTCCAGGTCGAATTGCTCCAGTGGCGGGTGCTGAACGTCCTGCATTGGCATCTCTCACATTGACCGGATTTGATTATTAATTGGCAGTGTAGTCGATATCGGCACCTCCGGTTGTTGCGTAGCATTCTCATCTAGTAGCGCTCGCTCCCTGCGAGCCCATCGATTTACGGTGATGAAGATGCTGAGTGAACTGTCGATTGCGAACCTCTACATCCCTCCGTTGTTGGCCTATCTGATCGCCTCGGCCCTCGCTTACCAGGCGTTGAAACATTTAGTCGACGGCCCCTTGGAGTGGGCATGGCATCCCAGCCTGTCGCGCTTTTTTGTGCTGCTGATCATTTTGGCCACGCTGTTTCTGACGGTTTGAGTGAGGCCGCCTATGTCTGTCGTCAAATGCCTGAAAGCCTCCGCGACCCTGGCCTTGGGCCTTGTCGCCGTCGCCCTGTGCATGCAGCTGTGGCGTGCCTATGTGTTGGCGCCCTGGACCCGCGATGGGCGGGTCAGCGCTCAAGTTATTCGCATAGCCCCAGAGGTGTCCGGCCAGGTCGAACACCTGGCGGTGGCTGATAATCAATGGGTGTCCAAAGGCGATCTGCTCTACCGCATCGACCAGCGCGACTATTTGCTGGCCCAGCGCCAACGGGCGGCAGAGCTGGCCGAAGCGCAAAGTGTGTTTGAGCAACGCAACGAACAATTCAAACGTCGCACTCGCCTCGGGGACGCCATTGCCCGCGAGGAAATCGACAACGCCGCTCGCGCCCTGAACGTCGCCAAAGCTCGCCTCGATGCCGCGCAGGGCCAATTGGCCAGAGCGCGGCTGGACCTGGAGCGCACGACCCTGCGTTCCCCCGTAGACGGCTATGTCACTCAACTGCGCTTACAGCCAGGCGATTACGCCGCCCACGGCGATACCAATCTGTTCGTGGTCGATGGCCATAGCTTTTGGGTCACTGGCTATTTCGAAGAGACCAAGCTCTCCAACATCCGCGAAGGCGCGCCCGCAGCCATCAAATTGATGGGCTTCTCGCCACTGCTCAAGGGACACGTCGCCAGCATCGGACGCGGGATCGCCGATGGCAATGAACTGCGCAACGACAGCGGGTTACCTCAAGTCAGCCCGACGTTCAGCTGGATACGACTGGCCCAGCGCGTGCCTGTACGCATCGAACTGGATAAAGTTCCGGCCGGGGTCGAACTGGCGGCGGGGATGACGGCGAGCGTTGAGATCGTCGATGCGCAGTCGCCGTCGCACTGGAGGTTCACCCACTGGCTGCAGGGGTTTATGTGATGGCCGAGTATGTCCGCCGCGCGCTCGCCTCACTACCTCTACCGTGGACGGCCGATACCTTCGCGTATGTGTTGCGCAGCATCATCGCCGCGACCCTTGCGCTTTGGCTGGGTTTTGAGTTGCAACTGGACTCGCCTTTTTCTGCGGCCTCCACCGTGCTCCTGCTGGTGCATCCGGTGCAAGGGGCGGTGGTCGGCAAGGGCTTCAACCGTATGGTTGGAACGCTTATCGGGGTGACTGCGGCCTTTATTCTGCTGGGCATGTTTGCCCAGCAGATGTTGCTGTTCATCTTCGGCGTCGGCCTGTGGCTCGGCTTATGTGTGGCGGCAATGACGCTGCTGCGGCATTACCAGGCAACTGCGGCGGTAGTCGCCGGCTACACCGTGTGCCTGGCGTTGGGCCCCGCCATTGTCGCCCCCGAGCAAGGCTTCGATCACATCGTGACCCGAGGCACCGCCGTGGTGGTCGGCGTGTTCAGCCTCAGCCTTATTGCCACGCTGGGCAGTCGTAAAACCATTGATCGCAAGCTGCTGAACGCGCTGGTCGACGTGTCTGCCCGCGCTGCACACCAGTTGGCTGATCGGTTCACCAACGAAGAAACACCCGAGCTGGCCGCGCGGCGCGCGCAGCTGTCGATGGACATCGGCAAAGTGGATGAGCTTCTCGGCATCGGCTGGGGTGAGTCCGTGCTTATCCGGACGCGCCTGCCCGTGATTCAAACCGGTCTCGCTCAATTGCAGTCGGCCGTTATGGATATACGCCTGGACGATCACGATGCCCCGGGGTGTTTGTTTTTTAACCGGATCAGTAAAGCGCTTCGGCACCTGGGCGAGGCGTTGGACGATCGCACCCTCGACTTCACTACGGCGGCGGATCGGGTGAAACAAGCAATGAGCGCGCTTGAGAACGAGGAAACGGTTGGCGGCCTTCGCGCAGCCTCTGCCCTCACGGCGTTAGGGGTGGAGCGCTTGCGCGAGCAGCTTGCGGATCTGCATGCCGCCCTGCACAGCTTCTCCAGCCTTGAGCGCGACACTCAAGCGCGCCAAACGGTGAAGGGGTTTCATCGCAACTATCAGGACGCCGCTCGCAACGGTCTGCGTGCCTTGGGTGCCACCCTGGTCGCCGGTGCCGTGTGGTACCTGAGCGGCTGGAATCAAGGCCCCACCCTGCTGGCGGTGCTGGGGCCCTGCTGCACGCTATCGGCTGCGGCGCCCGACCCGGTTCAAGGCATCATCGGTTTTATCAAAGGGACCTTTTACGCCACGCTGGCCGCACTGGTGTGCAAATTTTTACTGATGCCGGCGATCAATGGCTTTCCACTGCTTGTAGTGATGCTGGCGGTGTTCTGGTCATTCGGCATTCACGCCACCACCCGACCTCGTCAAGCCCTCATCGGGATCGCCTACCTGATTGCGTTCAACACGCTGGTCAGCACCGGCGCGACCGCTCATTACGACTTCGCCGACTTCGTCAACCAAGCGCTCGCCTGGTTTGTCGCGATGGGCATCTGTCTTCTGGCGTTCAACATTGTTCCCAAAAAGCCCCAGCACACCGTGCAGGCACTCAAGCGCTCGCTGCTACACGCAACGCGCCGGCTTCTGCATCGAGCAGACACGCTCAATCATCGCCGGTGGCAAGCGCAACAGCAGCACCGCATCGTCGCCTTGAAAAGCCTGTTGGGCGCCCACCGTCAGGGGGATTACGAGGCTGGCTATCTATCGCTCCAACTCAGCCGCGAACTCGCACGACTCCAACGCCACACACGTCGCCTGCCCCCCGGCTCGCCGATTGCCCGCTGCGCAGCCACGGCCAATAGAAGGCTGACCCGGTCGACTCACCACACCGCCATAGGAGCCGCACAAGCACGCAGAGCAGCCAAGTCCATGCAGCGGCTGGGCGCCGAGCAGTGGGCGGCGCGTTACCGAAACCTGGCCTGGCTACTGGAGCGATACGAAAACGCAACGACGGCCATCACCTGAAGGTCGGCCGCTTTCGCGGTATTGCCGACTGCTTATCCCCACTCACGAAGGTACTTGCAGAATGAACACGTTAATCAAGTGGATCGCGCTCGCTTCAATCATCACCCTGCCAGTGTTTGCCCACGCCGAGGGCGGCGCTGACGCCTTGACGCGTTGGCATGAGCAGAACAGAACGACCCAGCAAAAAGCCCCCAAACAACCCCACGGCCACCCGCCGCATCAGTCCACGGCTGCGCCAGAGTCCTGAACCCAGCCCCCATGGACCGGGCGGCGACATCAAGCGGGCAAACCCTCAGCGACACCGCAGACGTAAGACCCTGCCCTGATTTGCCCCTTCACCGCCCTGCAACTGGACGCCCCCCGGCCAGATGAGTATCATGGCGCCCGCATTGCATCCGTAGCTCAGCTGGATAGAGTACTGCCCTCCGAAGGCAGGGGTCGTGGGTTCGAATCCCGCCGGGTGCACCATATAGCTGTTTAGACCTGTCTCAGACAGTCTACGGAACACCTCAAGAAGCCCGCCTAGTGCGGGCTTTCTTGTTCCTAACGGTTTACCACTGCCCTTCCCCCCGCAAGTCCCCCCGTCGCACCGTTGAATCACACGCCTTAACGTCCTCATAAACACAACCCCAAGCCCAGCAAAATCCCTCCCCCCACATACAGTCTGGCATCCAACCAGAGCACTGACATACGATACCCCCCTCACCCCCGGAGACTCACGGATGAGCACCACCACCCCCCAATCGCTCTCCCTCTCATTACGCTCCTACTCTGGTCAGGTCGAGCTTCACCAGCACGACTTCCATCAAATCGTGCTTCCTCAATCCGGGTCGATGGAGATTGAGGTCGACGGGCGAGGTGGCAAGGTCGATGCGAGTCAGGGGGTGGTGATTTCTGCTGGGGCTCGGCATACGTTCCTGGCCAATACCCATAACCGTTTCCTGGTGCTGGACGTCTCGACCGAGCGTGGCGAGGTGCAGAAGGGTACGGTTGCGTCATTTGACCCACTCAACGACAAGCGCTTTTTTGCGGTCAGGCCCGATATACGGCATTTGCTCGATTACGCCAGTTGCAACGGGCCACAGTTGGTCGGGTCGCTCGCGATGGCCGAGTCCTGGAGTCGGTTGTTGTTGTGTTCGTTATTGCAGCCCGAGGTTGCGCGGAGCGATCCCGGTCAGTTCATTCTCGCTCGTGCGTTGGCCTACATCGAGAAGCACTTGGGCAGCGCCCTGACGGTGCATGATATTGCGCGTTATGCGGGCACCAGTGAGCGGCGCTTGTATGTGCTATTCGCGCAGCACCTGAACACCACGCCGTTCTCGCATATCGCGAACTTGCGCCTGAATCTGGCCATTGATCTGCTGCGCCAAACGTCTTTGTCGATCATTGATATTGCGCATCGCGCCGGGTACGCCGACCAAAGTGCGTTAACCCATGCCCTGAAGAAAGCCCGCCATCTGACGCCGGCCGTGGTGCGTAAACAAGGGCGCGTTCCCTGAAAAAACAGCAGTCCCGAACAATTCTTTGGCGGGCCTGATCAATACTCCCTCTCTCGACCTTTCTATTGTTCCCGCTTGAGGATTATCCGCAGACGGGGCTTGCATGAGCACTTCCAACCCATCCATCACCCTTGCCAAGGGCGCAACCAGTGCGACGCTGATCGGGGTGATTGCCGTGTTTTTGTGGGCGTGCCTGGCGCTTTTGACCACCTTGACCGCCGGCATCCCGGCCTTTCAGTTACTGGCTTTGAGCTTCGCGGTCGCGTTTGTGGCCAGCCTATGCGTGCTGGGGATGCGTGGCGCAGCAGGGTTCAGCAGTTGGCGTCAGCCCTGGCCTGTGTGGGCCACGGGTTTTGCCGGGATCTTTGTCTATCACGCGTTGTATTTCTTTGCGTTGAAGGCCGCGCCTGCGGCTGAAGCCAGCCTGATTGCCTACCTGTGGCCACTGCTGATCGTGCTGCTGTCGAGCTTTGCCACCGGCGAGTCGCTGCGCAAGCGCCAGCTGCTGGGCGCCCTGCTTGGCCTGGCGGGGACGGCCTTCATCATGCAGCTGCGGGCCCGGAGTGACAGTGCGTCGATGCCGGTGGTCGGTTACGCCGCAGCCTTTGCGTGTGCCTGGGTCTGGGCGATGTATTCGGTGTTCAACCGGCGGTTCAGCCATGTTCCGAGCAGCATCATCGGGGGGATCTGCGGGCTGGTGGCAGTGGCCGGCGGGCTCTGCCACCTGGCTTTGGAAACCACGGTGCGGCCTGGGCCGGGCCAGTGGGCCGCAATCATTGCCCTGGGGCTGGGCCCAGTGGGCCTGGCTTTTTTTGCCTGGGACCACGCGACCAAGCACGGAAACCTATCGATGCTGGGCGCCCTGTCTTATCTCGCGCCGCTGTTCTCCACGCTCCTGCTGATTGCCGTGGGGCAAAGCGATGCCAAGCCGATCCTGATGATTCCCGCGGTGTTGATCATTACGGGGGCGGTCATCGCCACTTCACGCTCACGCACGACCTCAGGGTGATCTCGACGGGTAAGGAGACAGGGAAATGAACTTGATAGCTTCGCAGGGAACCATGAGGATCAAGAGCGACGGGCCGAGCTTTTCAGTCGCGCCCACGCGGCCCTTACTCAGTCATCTGGGAAAGCCATCGTTGCTGAACAGCCGAACCGGCATCCGCCGTCGCGCCCATGGCGAGGCACCAGCACGGCATTCAGGTTACCGGCGGGTTCATGCTGGGGTTCGTCAATCCCCCCGGCGGACCTGGGCAAAAGCCTTTTGTAGAGAGCCTGGAGCTGATCGACCGCACCATCGACTACGCGGTCAACCTCATGGGCGCCGGCATGGCTTACGCCAACCCGTTTATCGTCACGCCGATTCCCGGGACGTCGATGTGGGAATACCAGCAGCAGTATGTAGTGCGTCACTACGACAACGGTTGGTCCCATGAAAAAGCCACGATGGCGACCGATCAATGGAGCGCGGAGGACATCGAGAAAGCACGCATGGAGTTGCTGGTTCGGGCCAACGGCGCTGATCGTGTCCGGGAGATGGTGCGTCGCGGTACTTGGCCTGTGGATGCGTGATTGAAGGCCGCCGTCTGCGAAGACTTTTAGCGTCATACCGACAATCTTGCCCCCACTCCCCTCCTCAGTCTGGCTTGGGGAGTCAGGAGTGGGGGCACAGCCCACGCTTCAGACCCGAGCAGGCGACACAATGATCTTCACATTGTGTTCCTTGTTTTTAACCAGTTCCTCGAAACCCGCCCCCACGATCTGTTCCAGCTGAATGCGCCCCGTCACCAGCGGCGTGATGTCCAGCCGCCCATCGGCGATGAACGCGATCACGTCGGCGAATTCGCCGTTATAGGCCAGCGCGCCGAGTACCTGTTTCTCGGTGGCCACCAGTTCGAAGAAGTTGAATTCGCTGGGTTCTTCGAAGATGCCCACCAGCACGCATTTGCCGGCTTTGCGGATCAGGTCGATGGCGAGTTTGGCGGTGTGTTTGTTGCCGATGCATTCGAAGCTGACATCCGCGCCGAGCCCGCCGGTGAGGCGGCGTACTTCGGCCAGGGCGTCGCATTGGTTGGGATCGAGTACGTGGGTCGCGCCCACTTCCTTGGCTTTGGCCTTGCGGGCTCCGGACATTTCCAGGGCGATCACTTGGGCCGCGCCCGCCGCCTTGGCGCACATGATGGTGCACAGGCCGATGGTGCCGGCGCCGACCACCACGACGTTTTGCCCCAGCAGGCTACCGGCCTTTTTCACGGCGTGCATGCCCACCGCGAGGGGCTCGATCAGTGCACCGGCTTCGGCGGGAAAGTTGGCGGGCAGCTTGTACAGCAGGTTGGCGGGTACGTTGACGAGTTCGGCGAAGGCGCCGTTGTTCATCAGCCCAGTGAAAGCCAGGTTTTCACAGATGTTGTACAGGCCGTGGGTGCAGTAGTAGCAGGTGCCGCAATGTTGGCAGGCATCGGCCGCCACCGGTTCGCCGACGCTGAAGCCTTGCACGCCGGCGCCGAGTTCGACGATTTCGCCACAGAACTCGTGACCGAGGATGCACTGGCCCTTGATGCCGGTCAGTGGGTGCGGCGCATCGACCGGGATAAACACCGGCCCGGCCACGTACTCATGCAGATCGGAGCCGCAAATGCCGCACCATTGCACGCGGATCTGCACCCAGCCGGCGGGCGGCGCATCGGGCAGGGGAACGTCTTCGACGCGGATATCGTGACGGCCGTGCCAGACAGCGGCACGCATGCTGCGTTGCGGATTGATCGTTAGGGTCATGGCAAGGCTCCTTGAAACGGCAGTGAGTGACAAACCCCGCGGGGGGTTGCGAGGGCCAGAGCAAGGCCGGTGCCAGCTGCGCGAAAATCCTCGCACAGGCGTTTTTTAGAGCGATCCGTGGCACAACCCGCGCTGGCCGCAATCACCGTCGAATGAGACGCCCTGAATCAGACCTCTGAGAAAGCGCTGAGCGATTGAGACGCTCCGTCTCAGCGCTGCGTGCCTGTATGACGTTTTGTCGGGCCATCTGTATCTAACGCGCCGCCTTCGGCCGCCCTACCATCGTGCGCATCCCGCCACCCGCGACCACGCGCCCACGGCTGGCATTACCTACAGGAGTTACCCCATGCCCGAACTGTCGAGCCTGCTGGCGTTTGGTCTGATTTGCCTCGGGATGGTGCTGACGCCCGGCCCGAACATGATCTATCTGATCTCCCGCTCGATCTGCCAAGGGCGGGTCGCGGGCTTGATTTCCCTGGGCGGCGTGGCGTTGGGCTTTATGGTTTATATGCTCTGCGCGGCGCTGGGTATTACCGCTCTGCTGATGGCGGTGCCCTTTGCGTATGACGCGCTCAAGCTCGGCGGCGCGTTGTATTTGCTGTACCTGGCCTGGCAAGCGGTGAAGCCCGGTGGGCGTTCGGCGTTCCAGTTGCGCGATCTGCCTCAGGACGGACCGCGCAGGTTGTTTATGATGGGCTTTGTCACCAACCTGTTGAACCCGAAAGTCGCGGTGATATACCTGTCGTTGCTGCCCCAATTCATCGTGCCCGATGGCCACGGCAGTGTGCTGGCGCAGTCCCTCGTGCTGGGTTTTACCCAGATCATGATCAGTGTGAGCGTTAACGCGTTGATCGCCCTGTCGGCGGGCTCCATCGCCTCGTTTCTGGCGGCCAAACCACTATGGCAGTTGGTACAGCGCTGGTTGATGGGGACGGTGCTGGCAGGGCTGGCCGTGCGCATGGCGCTGGAAGGGCGGCGCTGAGGGCGCAGCGTAAAAAAGCCCCAGGTTGAGAGACCTGGGGCTTTTTTCGTGAGCCTGGTTTCAGCGCGGCTGCAGCGCCTCCAATCGCGCCGGCAGATCTTCCTGGGGAAAACGCTGGTGCAGCGCCAGCAGTTTTTCATCCGCCGCTCGGGTTTGGCCTGCTGCGCGCAGGTTCACAATTTCCTGCAACCCGTCCTCCAGGCTCGGCAACCCCGGCGGCGCGCGCTTGCTCAAGGGTTTTGCCGCTGGCGCCTGGGCCAGCGAGCCGGTGATTTCGGCCTGAGCACTCTCGGCCTTGGGTGCGACAGCCATACGCGCCATCGGCGCAGGGGCGGGTGCCGGGGGTGGGGCTTGGTCGTGGAGCGCGGAGAAGGTCGCGGTGGACACTTCGGGGTGCGGCACCGGCGAGCGCATGACCACGCCGACCATGAGCGCGACGCCGGCGACGGTGGCGAACGCCATTTGCCAGCGTGGGCGTTGGCAGGCGTGCAGCCAGCGTTGCCAAAGGCTCGGTTGCGGCGCCGGGGCTTCGCGGCGGGCGGCGTTGAGGATGAAGGCATCGAGAGACGCGGGCGGCTCGCCGGTGCTGTGTCGACGCAAATGCTGGAGCAGCTCGTCGTCAGGGGTGTGTCGGGAGTCAGTCATACAGGTACCTCCTCGGCCAGCAGACGACGCAATTTCTGCTGGGCGTAGCGCAAGCGGCTTTTTACGGTTTCCAGCGGGGTCTGGGTGAGCGCGGCGATTTGCGGTACCTCAAGGTCACCATGCAGACGCAGCAGGAACACTTCACGCTGGTCTTCGGGCAAGTCTTGCAGGGCCGCGTCGAGGCGCGCCTGGTCGCGGCTCAGGCTCAATTGCTGCTCAGGGCCGGCGCTGTGGTCGGGCTGGGCGTGCAGGTGCTCGTCGTAGCTGTCGTGCAATGGGTTGTGGATGCCGTGCTTGCGCCAGTGGTCGATCAAGCGATTGCGGGCAATCTGAAACAGCCATGTGCGAAAGCTCGCCCGGCCTTGTGGCTGACTGGCGCTGCGGATCAGGCTGAGCCAGGTCTCCTGATAAATTTCCTCAGCCAGTTCGGCCTTGTTGCTCAGGGACAGGAGGAAACGATACAGACCTTGGCGATGCCGCGCGTACAAGACTTCGAACGCAGCGGCATCACCGGTCCGGTAACGGGCCAGCAACGCTTCGTCGCTGGAGGGGTCATCTGGAACAGCCATGTAGGGGGCGAACTCCTTTTGTAAAGTTAACGCGGTTCAAATGTGGGAGGGCGCTTGCTCCCGATCGCGGTCTATCAGTAACAGCAATGTGGTGTTCGAGATCAGGGCTTGAGGCTTTGGGCCAACTCCACCAGTTGCACGAACTCGTTGCGCAGGCCGAACGGGTCGTCGCCCCGCGCCGAGCGGGCCAGTGCGGCGGTGTCTTTCAACGTCATGCTGCCAGTGTAGCGGCCATCGCCCTTGAGTTGCTGGGCGAACGCAACCACTGCCGCCGCAAAGCGCAAATCGTCGCTGGCCTGGGTGGTTTGGCCAGTGATTGGCCGTTCGATCAAGCGGCTATCGCCACCTGCGGCAGGCTTGTAGCGCACGCGCAGCATGGCCAGCTCCTCGGACTGCCCCTCGGCCACAGGCGCGCCGGCATAGCGCAGCGGCTCCAGCCAACCCTTCTGCCCCTTGGGCACAATTTCGTACAGCGCGGTAACGGTATGGCCGGCGCCGATCTCACCGGCATCCACCTTGTCGTTATTGAAATCCTCACGCTTGAGGGCGCGGTTTTCGTAGCCGAGCAGGCGATATTCGCTGACCCGCGCCGGGTTGAATTCCACCTGCAATTTCACATCCCGCGCCACCACGGCGAGGGTCGAGCTGAGCTGGTCCACCAGCACCTTGCGTGCTTCGCGCAAGGTGTCGATATAGGCGTAGTTACCGTCGCCGGCGTCGGCCAGTTGCTCCATCAGGTGCTCGTTGTAGTTGTCCACGCCAAAGCCCAGGGTGGTGAGGGACACGCCGCTCTTACGCTGCTGCGCCGCCATCTGCTTGAGGCTGTCGAAGTCACTGACGCCGACGTTGAAGTCACCGTCAGTGGCCAGCAGGATGCGGTTGATGCCGTTGTCGATAAAGCCTTCGCGGGCCATCTGGTAAGCCAGTTCGATACCCGACGCCCCCGCCGTGGCACCACCGGCGGTGAGCTGGTCGATGGCGTTGCGGATCGCGGCCTTGTCGCGCCCGGACGTGGGCTTGAGCACCACACGGGAGTCGCCGGCGTAGACCACCAGCGACACGCGGTCCTGCTCGCGCAATTGATCCACCAATAACTTCAGGGTGCTTTGCACCAGCGGCAAACCTTCGCGACGGTCCATGGAGCCGGACACATCCACCAGAAATACCAGGTTGGCCGGCGCCAGCTGCGCCACGGCGCGGTCGGATGCCTTGATGCCGATACGCAGTAATTGGGTGTGCGGGTTCCAGGGCGTAGGGGCGACTTCGGTGGTCACGCCGAAGGGTGAGCCATCGGTGGGCAGTGCGTAGTGGTAGGGGAAGTAATTGACCATTTCCTCCAGTCGTACGGCGCCTTCGGGCGGCAGGCTGCCTTGATTGAGGAAGCGTCGTACGTTGGCGTAGCTGCCGGTGTCGACATCGACACTGAAAGTGGACACCGGCGTTTCAGCCACGCGGTGCACCGGGTTATCCGGCAGATTGGCGTATTGCTCACGGGGCTCGCTGCGGTAGTCCATCGTCCTCGATTCCTGCATCGCCAGGCCTGTAGACATCGGCGCGGGGATCGGCATGGGTTTGCTCAGGGCACCTTGCACAGTGTCGGCCTCAAGCCGAGAGATCGGGCCCGTGTCGGCCGGTGGCGCCACATCGTGGGAGGACGACGCCCCACACCCGGCCAGCGCCAGCGTCAGGGTAACGGCGAAGCCTTGGGCAGCAGGACGTAGCCAGAGCAGAGAGTGAGACATGGGCTGAACCTCGTGAATGAATGATCCGTTCACAAGGTCAGACGCAAGGTGCGGGGGATTCGGGTTAATACCGATTTAGAAAACATCTCAATCGGTGTGGGAAGGAGCTTGCTCCCGATGGCAGAGTGTCAGCTATTGCCTCTAGTGAGTGACACATCGCCATCGGGGGCATGGGTGTCTCCTTAAGGCTTTGGTGAGCAGGCTTGTCGAATCGTCGCGCCGTCCGCGTTGGGGGGCGACGCGGTCCCACATAAGGCTATCGCGCTCAAGCAGACAAACCTCGTCGCCAGGTTTGGGGCCGCTTCGCGCCCCAGCGCGGGGCAAGCCCGCTCACCACAGCAAGCCCGCTTACCACAGCAAGCCCGCTCACTACAGCGGGCCCGGTTCTACAGTAGCGCGATGGTTTTTCAGAGCCGGATTGTCAGTCCGTGCCGTACTTGGGATTACGCGGGCCGTACAGAATCCCCGCCCGTTGCCCCGGCGACAGCAAGCGTGCGCTGGTGATGCCGGCAATCGGGTGCGCGGCGTCGGTGGAGCTGTTGATTACCTGCTTGACCGCCGCGGTGATCAGCATGCCGATCAGGCCACCGCTGTTGTTGTTGCCTTCCTCGCTGGAGGCGCGCGCGGTGCCGGTCCACAGGGTGGTGCCGGTGCGCAGGTCCACCAGTTTGGCCGAGGCGGTCACCGCTGTATCGCTGGAGATCAGCATGTACTTGGTGCCGTACTCGGTGACGGTGATGTACAACGCCGCGTCCGCGCCGAAGATGTCATGCAGCTTGGTCGGCGGCACGGCCTGGATATCGTTGGCAGTGGTCAGGCCGTTCTGGCGGAAGGTTTCGTCCACCAGGGCAATCGGCAGCACGTAGTAGCCGGCTTCGGCCAGCGGGTACGTCACCTGCGACACCAGGCTGTAGGACGCCTGTACTTCCGGCGACTCATTAAGCGGCGGCAACACCAGGATCGACTTGGGCCGCGCTTGTTTATACGCCGTGTAATCGATGGTCTTGGGTGCCGCGCAACCGCCGAGCAAGGCCAGGGCCAGCAGGGCGCCGGTGAGTTTTAACAGGCTCATTTAGTCGCGACTCCGGTCTTGGCGTTTTTCAGCAAAAAGTCCATGTAGGCGGCGGATTCGGGGAACAGCGCCTTCTCGGTGCGAAATTCCTGCACCATCTGGTCATCCTTGCCCATGCTCAGGTACAGCATACCCAGGTGGGCGTGGTAACCCGGCGGCGCCTTGCGACCACTGGCGTTGATCTTCTGCAGGTCGCGTTCCAGCGCTTCGACCTGCGCTTCCTTGGGCTCGCCCTTGAAGTATTCGTAGACCTGCGGCTGGTAGCTTTCCCATTGATACAGGGGCTGGGGCGCCGTCTGGCACCCGGCGACCGTTGCGATTGCTGTCAGCATCAGCGCTGACTTAACTGCCTTGCTCATCCGTGTACTGCTCCTTGAGGTGCTGCTGATCAGTTGCGCGGGTTCCAGGCACCGGCGTTGATACCGTCGACCAGGCGATTGATCGCTTCGCGCATGGCCAGGTCCAGGACCTTGCCATTGAGGGTGGAGTCGTAGCTGGCGGTGCCGCCGAAGCCGACCACTTCACGGTTGGACAGCGCGTACTCACCGGCGCCCTGGGTGGAATACACCACTTCGGAGGTGTTGATGTTGACGATATTCAACGCGACTTTGGCGTAGGCCACTTGGGTCTTGCCACGGCCGAGGATGCCGAACAGCTGGCGGTCGCCGGTTTCTTTGCGGCCGAACTCGGTCACATCGCCGGTCACCACATAGTCCGCGCCCTTGAGCTTCTGCACGGTGCCTTTGATTTTGGCTTCCTGGGAAATTTCGCCCATGTTGTCGCGGTCCAGCACGCTGAAGCGGTTGGTCTGCTGCAAGTGGGTGATCAGGATGGTCTTGGCCTGGCCGCCGAGGCGGTCGACGCCATCGGAGAAGATGCCGCGCATATAGCTGGAGCGGTTGTCGAATTTGCCCACGGCAATCGGCACGCGCACGCCGGAGTAGGCGACGTTGGCGCTGGCGACTTGTTCCACCGGCATCGCGCGGTTGCTTTCGGTGGCGCAACCGGCCACGGTCAGCAGCGCTGCGGCGGTGAGGCCGGACAGGAGGATTTTGGACAGTGTCTTCACAGGGTGCTCCTTGGGTGAGGAAAACAGCGTTGCCGGGTTTTCCAAGGAGTCAGGCAGCCTGAAAGCGCGCTGGCCTGAGTTCTTCCCTGAAAGACGGTGATGCAACGGCTGCGGCATTTTACGGGGTTGAGAGCGGTTCTCAAGTTGTTTCGGCCATATGACTGCCGACCGCAATACTCAAAGCAACAAAGCTCAAATGTGGGAACTGGCTTGCCTGCGAAAGCACCAGTACAGCAACAAATACATTGCCTTCACAAGCAAGCCCTAACGCCACGCCTACTGTAGGAGCGAGCTGGCTCGCGAAAAACGTCAACGATAACGCGTGCTTCCTGAATAAACGCAGCGCCTGTGAGTTTTTCGCGAGCAAGCTCGCTCCTACAAAAATCTTTAACTGACTGGCATTAGCCCACCAACAGCACCCAGCCTTCGCACAGCCCTACTTGAGCTCTTTCACCAGATACTGCGCAGAAATCTGCGTAATCCCCGTCAACGCCCGGCGTAAGGCTTCAGGGTCAGTGCGGTAGGTCAACGGTGTATAGCCATAGACATTCTGACCATTGAACGGCGTGACCGCTTCAAAGGTGCGCCAAATCATCTCATCGCCGCGATCCATCTGCGCTAACACGTTAAGGGTCGGATAAATCACACTGCTGAAACCCTGGGTCAAGCGAAAGCCCCACTCGGACACGGTCAGCTGAATCTGCGCATCGGCGGGCTCATCGTCGCCGACCACCTTGAGCGTCGAAGTCTTACCCAACTCATCGACAAAGCCCTGCTTGAGCAACACGCCTACATCGAGTTTTTCCGCCTCCATCACCGTCAGGATGGCCACCGGCGTCGGCATCTCGGCCAACTGCCCAAGCTTCATACCGCCGGCAAACCCGGCGCCACTCAACGCCGCAGTACCCACCTTGGACGCCCCGCTGGCCATGCCAACACCGGCACCAACCCCGGCCCCCAGGGCCGCGCCCCAGGCCTGTTCGCGGCCGAAGTACACCATGTTCTTTTCCCACTTCACGGGCAGGACTTTGACGGTCTTGATCTGAGCGCGGTTTTCGGGGGTGAGGGGGTGGCTGACGCAACCGCCGAGGATGAGGGTGGTGAAGAGAATGAGGAGGAGGTTTTTCACATTGGTCCTTTAATGTTTGGGGTGAAGCTTTCAGATTTGCATAGTCGTAGTGCGTTTGTTCGTGAGCAGTATGTCGGCAATGGCTGGCAAGACGTTAGTAGCTGCGTACACGCTCCGAAGCGGCGGCATTTTGATGCCTTGCGCGGGCTTGGTGGTGCGGCTTATAGTCCGGCCGTCACTCAGAAGGTGACCGGGTTTGGCGACCCGAAGAACGAGCCCTCAATAATCCAGAGAGCTTAATGAAATCGATACATTCCCCTAACCGGCCACGACTGCACCGTCCCAGCCCTGGTCATCGACACCCAGGCACCTCTCGACGTCCTTCACGATGCCGCCGCGCATCGCATTCGGGCCATCACCCAACTGCTGGAAAATCTGGCCTTCCGCGAACAACTCAGCAGCGATGCCGTAGTACTTTCAGACTTCGCCCACTTGCTGGCCATTCCGCTGCGCGATGGGTGCGATTTGCTGGATGTCATCAGTCGCAGGCTTAACGCCGATCTGTCCTGAGTGAAAATAGGGCGGCCGTAGTGTCGCCCGCTTTGTGCGTGAGTAGTACAACCAAATAAATCAACTAGATAAATCCGCCCCCCCTTTACTCACGCTTAAATAACAAGCATTTCAACTGAATAAATCCGCCTATTTTCTAGTTTGAACTACTGACCACATGGATTGACCAGCTGCAATATTTCCGGATGGCTCGTATATACGATGCCGGGATAGCGCGAGACATAAATTGCCTCGCTGGTCCGCCCGGTGGCTGTCACAAAATTACCCTCTGGCCCCACGTATGCTTTTTTCCCTTGCGGCACCATGACATCGAGCATGAGCTTTTTTTTCTTCATATCCGGTTTACTATGCGCATCCATTGGCCAAATCTGCAGCGCATAATCTTTGGTGAATAAATAGAAATTCGGTGACGTATCTCTGGACTCGTAGAGGTGAGCACACATGACGTCACTGACCAACACTTCTAAATCGGGCTTATAGTGCTGACTGCTATAACTGGCAAATATCAGCTTTGTTCGCGTCTGTACCGCAAGTGCATCCTGTGGACGACACGGCGCCATGTCACCATAAGGATAGGAGCACCAACTTACCTGACTCATTATGACAATATCCTCAGCCTTTATGGAAAGGTCCTTCTGGATAGCAATCTGGTCTTCGGGCTTTTCGTAGGGAATTCCTGCGCAGCCTGTTAATAGAGTGAGCTTGAACAGGATGACTAGGTAAAGACCTTTTCGGTATACGTTCCAATACTTCATTGTCGAATTTCCTTTTCTATTGTCATGACTTTCCTGCCGCTGCTAAATGGATAAACTTGAATCAGGAAAAATAGGGGTCAGACCACCAATATACATTGATGCATTAATCGCGGTCTGCCCCCTATTTTCATTCTTTTAAGATTCACACCCAATAGGTGCGAGGTCGTTCGAATAATACCCGAACAGCAGCCCGATGTGGCCCCACACAAAAAACCGCCCTCCAATCAGGGCATAAACCAGAAAGCAAAAAACACTTTCAGATGAGGGTACTTCCCAGTGTTCATAGGTTGATCACAGAACCAACTTCTGCAAGTGAACCACGAGTACCAGCGAACCCATTAACTTCAGTTTGCGAGAGGTGATGTAACTCGACTGATTTCCCATCATACCCAATTGGTGCTCGACCCGAGGCCATCCTCTCAAGGTTTGAGTCTTGAACAGTTTTACCTCGTACTCTCCAGGTCGATAGGGCCTCTGGATCAAAGAGGTCGTTACGTTGATAGACAGTCCTATCTAAAACTGTTGTTTTATTCCAAAAAGCACCAGCTTTAGGCATTGTACTTGCAACATCACTACCCGCCGTCGTGCCCGTACCAGCAGAACCCGTCCCTTTTGGACCATCAGCCTTTTAAGCGTTCTAAGAACTCGACCATCGCCTGTGGATCACGCTCCACAAGCTCTTCAATCAAATCTTCCGCTGCCCAATGCAGAATCATGTCCCCTCCCCCCCCATCCTTGCAGAGGATGAGATCAGCTGACAAAGAAGAGTCAACAACATTGACTTCTCTATCACTGAGTGCCCTCAAACCGCCATAACCATCATAAGGAATGACCCAGTAAAAGCGCTCGTTCTCTATCCAGTAAATCCCAAACACCTGCACGGGCTCTTCTCGCCCAATTTCTCGAATAATCATTCCACATCACTCAATAGTCCTACCGGGCTGCAGCACAGGGGGGCAGCTGCTGCGGCGTGGTAATTTTCATATCGTATGCTTTACCGGTTGCGGAGTTGTATTGATAGTGGAGGGTTATATTTTCTCCGCTAGGCAGACGGTGACTTACTTCCATTTTTTTCCGTCCCTTACTCCGCGGAAGGTCTTTATCACCAGCTAGTTTTGATCACGACCGGCTGAGGGATTTTCTATCACCCTGTTCCACAAAGTCTCTCGCTCAGATCTCTTGGCACCGTTGACTGATAGCTCTTTGCTGTTGAATGCGTTGCGTAGTCTGGAAGACCAGCAGAAAATTCATCGGCAGCATTTTCTCGACCATAATAATCTCTATTTACTCTAGACCTTTCAGTAATAGCATTCGGGCTATATGGATCATCCACAATAGTAGGTTTACCGCCACTGAAACCACCAGAACCGCCACCTTTTGCACCGTCAAGAAAGCTCTAAGAGTTCAACGGATCCCAAAGCACTCTCTTTACATACGCTATTGATTCCTCTTCAGTATCGAAGTCTTGGACTTCATAATCATCATTCAAAAGCATTTCTCTCCAACGCACACTCTTATCTTCGAACGCTGCAGCCAACTCAGCTTTCATCTCATCCAGCTTTCCACTTGATATCAAGCCTCTTAGGTATATATTTTTAGCAGCTTCCTCCTGAAAACCAAAGTCTGCAGAAAATATAGTCTTTAGCATATAGCGAATATTTTCATACATTATAAGATCCCCTCTATTTTGGCAACGGCGCTGGAAAAATAGTGATAGTCTCCCAAACATTTTTGCCAGGATTAAATTGATAAACACCTTCTACGCTGCGTAAGTTGCTTACTTTAGCAGGAGCGCCTAAAACTTCTAAATTTTTAGCTGTATTACCGCTTGACCAAATCCTCTTAAACCCTCTACCAAGGTCAGCCCCGACATCACCAACATCATCAGCCGTGACTCTAACTGTATCGCTGCCAGGATTACGAGCAATCGCTTTTTGCAAAGCGTTGTTTCGGACGAACTGATCAGCTTGAACCAACAAATCGTCAGAATGGAAGGCGGAGGACAATGGCGGAACCGATGGACCTATAGCGCCGTCCGGTTTTACACCAGTCTTTGCCCTGACCATCAGGTCTCCGTCAGTAACGTTACCACCGTGAACATCCAGTGAATGTGCGTTCGGATGACTTGTGAGCAACTCAAGTTTTTGTTGATCAATTTCACTTGAGGTATTTTTTGGGCCGTCGAAATTTGCATCCTTAGCTGCAATTTTACCTGTCCCCACAACTCCTGCGTCTCCAGGAACCAAACCCGACGTACTACCTTTTGCACCAAAATACCCCTCCGGCAACACACACGGCCCGGTATTGTGCACCCACGTCTTCAAATCCCCAACGTAGAACGTGTGCCCCACGTCCACCGTCAGGTTGAAGGTCTGGCCCACCGGCAAGTAAAGCTCCAGCGACTCCACTTCAGAGGACGTGTTGTCCGTATCGCCATCGGCCAGGGATTGAAGTTGATCTCCCGGTTTAAGATCGATAACCGGGATGAAGTCGCGCTTGGCCGGAACATAGAACGGGTGACCCGGCGTGACCAGCAGGGTTTCGCCTTCTGCTTTACCGTCTGCCCGAACACTTTTCAGCTTGAGGCGGTAAATCGGCTGGTCGGAGCGCTGATGAGTGGCGAGAATCGTAGCGGCGAAGGGTTTGCCGCCTTTTTCCGGTTTGCTCCAGACCACGTCGCCGACTTTGAGCGATTCGATGGCGCGGTCGCCGTTCGGGGTTGAGACTTTAGTGCCGGCAGCGAAGCAGCAGGGCTCTTTGTATTTTGTCAACACGACTTCATTGCTTCTGGCAGCAAGTAAGTCATCGGCTCTGACGTAGCTGCCTACATCACCAGTGAGGGCAGTCGGTTGATAGGCGCCGACGGATGTGGTCGGTGTACGAGTGCCCGTGCGCTCAAACTGTAACGTGGTGTCAAAGCTATTGGGGCTAAGGCCGTAGGTTGGGATGTCATCCGCCAATCGGGCCGTCATCCCCGCACCGGCTTCGCTTCTCGCCACCAGGGTGCTGTCAGCCCTGACAAGCGCTGAGGCTTCGCCGGCCTTGGAAATCTGCCCAAACCTGCCAGCAGTAGACCCTGGGGCGACCATGGTCGCAGCGTCAGTGACTAACTCTGAAACTTGCGCGGCTGACTCATAGCTGTTGCCTTGCAGGTCTGAAACGAATGCCCGCCCCGTTTGCCGGGTGGTCATTTGACCAACCGGGTTTAGAGACGGATCAGCAACCGGTCCTAGAAAGTCGTTGGCGACGCCCAGTGCGTTTCCGCCCAAAAGTTCACTACCGACTTTGGCTGTGGAAGTGACTAACCCCCACGCACTGCGCCCTACGCCTGCCACTCCGCCTTTGAAGCTTTCCAGGTAGTCCGTCGGCTTATCGCTGTAGTTCAAGTTGGATTTATAGAAATCCACTGTTCCTTGGCTGTTGTGGCCTTCAGGGTCGCCTAGGTAGTCGATATTTCTAGTGCCGTCTTTGTAGGCAGACGGGCGCGTGTCCTTGAAATCAAGAATCAAAGCCGCCGTCTCATTGCCACTGTATCCACGCTGGCTTCCGTCTGCGGACGCATCGGATCGAGCGTAGTTATCCGCAATTGGGGCCAGAGCCACACCTAAGTTCTGCAAGGTTGCTATATCGATCTTGCTTGCATCTTCAGGCGGGATTGACTTGCTCCAGTCTTCATCGGTGTAGTAAGTCAGCGCAACCGCCATGCGCCGCTCAGCCTCCTGCGGACTGATGTTTTGGTCCGCCGCCATTTTTGGCGCTTGCTCTTTGATCAGCTCAGCGGCTCGTGGGTGCAATTGCTCGTTGTAACGTTCAACGTTCCCCGCCACCCAGGCAGCGTCATTCGGGTTGCCGTTGACCAAGGACCCGGCCGCAATACCGATGATTTGAGCGGTTGCGACTTTGAATTGATCATCCTTTGCGAAACGTTCATCCAGATATTTACCCAAGTTCTCGGTCGCAATCGCTGTCAGCCCTTCAGCCGCGCCAGCGGCAATTGCGCCGGTCTTGAAGTCACCGCCTCGAGCCGCTGAAAGTGCGCCACCCAGGAGGGCGTGCATCAAGACCTTTTCCGCCGAGCCGGGGCTCAGGTCAAGATCATTCGCCAAGTTACCAAGACCTTTGTTGCCGGCTGCTGCGGCCAAGTCGAAGCCTTGCGATACCAAGGCCGAGCCCAGGTTGTCTTTCAAACTGCCACCGTTGATGGCGGTGGAAATACTGCTTTCGATGACCGCATGGGTACCGCCGCGCAGTACTGCATCCTGCGCTTTCTGCCAGCTCAACCATTCGCTGGAGTAGCCTGGGTTCTGCACCGGCCCCGCCGTAGTGACTTTCGCGCCCGCACCGTCAACCGGGCTTGCGCCCTTAAACCAATTACTGTCTGCGTAGTTCAACGCCCCGGTTGCCAGACCGGCAATGGCCGCGTTCTTCAGACTGCTGCTGCTGAAGGTGTCCTTGAGTGCAAGGCCGATGTTGCCTTTATTGTTGATCGTGCTCACAGCACCGGTACTGGCCAGCGAGGTCAACGCGGCGGTGGCCATCATGTTGCCCAGCCCCGCACTTGTGGCTGCAACCGCTGCCGACGTACTGGTCGCCGCAACCGCAGCAGTGCCGGCGGCCATGGTTGAACCGGCCGATGCACCTGCGCCCACCAATGCGCTAGCACCACCTGCCGTCACAATGGTGACGATAATGATGACCGCCAACATGGCGCCCTGGCCCATGCCCGAGTTGCTGTACTTGAAGGAGTCATGCAACTCTTTTACCTGGCGCCAATCCACGTCGCCGCGCTTCTCGGCATCTTTGAGCCAGGCCAATTGCGGGTCGGCCTTGACCATGGTGTCGATGGTCTGGCTGACGGTTTGCTGGTCGACTTGTTTGATGTCGATCTTTAGGCCGTTAACGGCTTCGATGACGGTCTGCCCCTTGGCAACCAGTTCACTCTGACGCAAGGTTTCATCGGTCTTGCCTTTGCCCTTCATCGAGAACCAAGCCATGTTGCTCTTGCTCTTGGTATGGCTCTCGTCGTGATAGTCCTTTACGCCTTCAAACGTCACGGCGCCGCCGCTTTTCAGGATAAGGTCGTTGCCGCTGTTGAGCTTGGCGACCTGGTACAGCTGGTCGCCATTGCTAACCAAAGTCAGGTTGCCTGCGGTTTTGATCTCAGTGCCGACGTTGGTGGTCTGGGTAACTTCATCACGCTTGGCTTTTTTGGCGCCCCAGCCGCCGTTCTCGTTCATGTCATACAGGGTATGCGTACTGTTCTGCGCCGCCAACAAACTCAACTTATCCCCGCTATACAGATAAGCCTCATTTCCCGCGCTGATCCTGCTCGCCACGATCGTGGTGTCACGCCCGGCCTGGCTGACAAAATCCCCACCCGCCGTCAGCACGCTCGCCACTTGGGTGGTCTGCTCGTCCGCGGTCTTGATGCGTTTCTTGCCGTGCTTTTCCTTGCCGTCGACGTTGTGCATGTCGCTGACGGAGGCGATGTTGAGGTCACGGCCGGCGGCGATGTTGAGGTCTTTGCCGGCGGTGGCAGTGCTGCCGATGATGTTGACGTCTTGCCCGGCTTGCATGTTAATGCTGCCGCCCGCCGTGACGCTGGCGGCGAGGTTTTTGACGTCGGTGGTGATGCTGGATTTCTCGCCGCCGTCGCGGATCTCGTGCTTGACGCTGGTGTCGCTGGCGGCGATGAGGTTGAGGTCGCGGCCTGCGGTGAGGTTGGCGTCGTTGCCCGCTACCAGCGCGCCTCGGTTGGTGAGGTCGCGGCCAGCGTCCATGGCCAGGTTTTCGCGGGCGACGATGGTGCCGCCGCTGCCGTCGGTGAGGGTGCGCATGCCGGCGCCGTCACGCACCTGGATGGCGGTGGTTTCGTTGGTGATGTCGCCTTTGAGCGCCGTGAGGCTGACTTGCTTGCCGCGAATCTCACCGGCCATGGCGTTGCGGATGCTGTCTTGGGCCAGCAACGCCAGGTTGTTGCCGGCTTCGATCAGGCCGCCGTTGTAGAGGCTGCCACCAGCCGCAGCGGAGAGGTTGTTGCTGGCGCGCAGGGTGCCGACGTTGATCAGGTCACCGCCGGTGACCAGGTTGAGGTCGCGGCCCTGGATCAGGCTGTTGCCGCGTACGTTGCGCGACTCGGCCTGGGCCAGGTAGAGCACGGGCACGAGGACGGTCTGGCCGTCGACCACGCGGTTTTCCATCCACACGATGTCGTGGGTCAGGGCGCCGACTTGCTGGCTGGTGAGGGTGACACCCAGGCTCAGGCGCAGCGCATCTTTGCTGGCCAACGCGTTGTCCATCAGGTAGCGGAACTGGTCGGCGTCGCTGTACAGGCCGCCGGCGAGGAAGCGTTGGCCGGTTTGGGCGAGCACGGCGTCGCGGATCAGGCGGGTTTCGTATTGGCCATCGCCGAGGCGGCGCCAGGCGTTGTCTGAGCTGAAGCCGAGTTTGCCGAGCATGTAGTCGGAGCTGAAGAAGCCCGTGAGGGAGGCGAACTCGGGGTTGGTCTCGATCAGGTAATGGCTGGTCGGGTCAGGATTTTTAACGAACAGGCCGTACTCGCCCTTGGGCAGTTGGAAGTTGGGCGAGGTGGTCGGGTCGACCGGGGCGAAGGCGGTGCCGGTGTAGTCCACGGGCACGAAGCCGCCGCCGGGGGCCGCGCCTGCTACGGGCAGGATGCTGCCGGCGGCCTTGGCGCTCGGGTCGTTGGCGTGTTTGCTCAGGTTGATGTTGATGCCACCGACGGGGATGCCGGTCTGGTCGTCGCCGAGGGTGCCGGTCAACTGGGCCAGGGTGTTGTTGTGCAGCGTGCCGTTTTGCAGGGTGCGGGCGACGTTGAGGTTGACCGTGCCGCCGGCTTGCAGGGTGGCGTCGTAGCCGGGGCCACTGTTGTTGGTCCAGGTGGTGACGTCGCTTATGTGCTCGAAAGGATAGCTATTGGGTGAGCGGTTTTTCAGCTCTTCAAAGCGCGCCTTATCGAAATGCCCAGCCGCCGTGGCCGCATTGAAAGCGGGAACGTCGACCCATTGCATGCGTTCAAATAAATCGTCGGAGACACGTCCTGGCGTGGTGACGACAATCTTGCGCTGCCCTGTGCGCGTGGCGGCACCCTGGTTAAGCAGGTCACCGGCGGCAATACTCAGGTCGCCATTGGCAGCCATCAGGCTGTAGCGATTCTGCACATTGTCGCCTTGCAGCAGCATGTTTTTGCCAGCTACCAGGCGCGCCGCTGCCGAATCCTTGGTCGCCGCCTCAAGGTAGGTCTCGTAGATGGTGATGATGCCTTTTTCCCACCAATCTTTTTCGCCGCAGTGCTGGCCACAGATCCAACTCAAGCTGCCGGTGGTCAGCGTCTGCCCGAGTTCGAATTCATCTTTGGCGTTTTCGATAAAGCCCGCATTGATACCGATCGAGCCTTCGCTTTCCACGGTGCCGGAACGGTTACTGAACAGCGCGGCACGCCCGCCATCGCGCGCGGCGAAGCTCAAGTCGCCTTTGCTGTAGACGTCGCCATGAAGGTTGCTGAAACCATTGGCGCGCAGAGTCAGGTTGCCACCGCTGAACAGCAGCGAATCGGCCGCGTTGGTGATGCCATTGACCGCAGTGAGATTTACCGCACCCTGGGCGCCGAGGGTGCCGCGGTTATTGATCTGCGCCGCGGCGATATCCAGTTGCTGACGCGCAGTGAGGAAACCGAGGTTGTCCAGGGTGCCGCCCAGTGTCAGGCGGGTATTGTTGGCCGCCAGGCGGCCGCCGTTCTGGCTGAGGTTGTTCGCCGCCACGGTGAGTGTCTGCAGGGCCGACACGCGACCGCTGTTGCTCATGTCGCCAGTGGTGATGCTCAGGTCACCGTCGCTGAGCAGTTCGCCGCCGTTGTCCAGGCTTGCCACATTGAGGACCAGGCCCTTACCGCTGGCCATGCGGTCGCCGGCCTTGAGGGCCAGGCCTTGAGCACTTTTGTAGGTAAGCACTTCGTTGAGTTGCAGGCGACCGAGCCCGTCGACTTTGCCGAACGCCCAGTCGGCGGTACCCATGCCGTTGATAGTGCCCTGGCTGCCGTTGAGGCTGGCGGTGTTGATGCGAAACAGGCCGCTGCCGGCGTGCTGCAACAGGCCGGCCTGGTTATTCAGGCTGGTGGCGTCGAGGCTGAAGGCCGTGCTGCCGAATTCGAGGGTGCCGCCCTGGTTGTTCACCGCGCCGCTGAGGTTGAGGCTGCTGCTGGCACCGCCAAGCGCGCGCAGTTGGCCGTTGGCGCTGTTGTCCAGGTTGCCACCGTTGAGGCTCAGCCCCTGGTTGGCTTCGATCAGGCCGCCCTGGTTGGTGAGGGTGTCGCGTGAGGTCAGGTTGAGCAGGTTGCCGCTGACCTGGCCGCCCTCGCTGTTGTCGAGGGTGGCGCCGCTGACGGTCAGCTGTTCTTTGCCGAACAGTTTGCCGCCACGGTTGGCCAGCGCTTCGACGGTCAGTTGCAGGTTGCCGACCAGGCTCGCCATCAGGCCGCCGCTGCCGTTGTCGACCTTGTCGGCGGTGACGGTCAGGCTGTCGCCTTGCACCGTGCCGCCCTGGTTATCCAGGCTGGTGGTGTGCAACTCGGTGAGAGCGCCGCCGCTGAGGATCAGGCCCTTGCGGTTGCTCACATCCTGGCCGCTGAAACTCAAGCCCCCGGCGCCGGCCAGCAGTTGGCCGTCGTCGTTGTTACTCAGGTGCTGGGCGGTGATGTCCAGGCGTTTGCCACGCAGGGTGCCGCCGCTGTTGTCGAGGGTGGTGAGTTGCTTGACCAACACACTGCGCTCGCCCGCGTCGATCTGGCCGCCGACGTTGGTCAACAGGTCGCTGACGTTGAGCACCACGTCGCCGCCATCGCTGACCAACGCGCCTTTGTTGCTGTTGGTGAAGCGCTGCGCCGTCACATCGACGGTTTGGCCGAGCAGGATGCCGGCACTGTTGTCGAAACGCTCGCCGCGCAGTTGCAGCAGGCCTTCGCTCTGGATGCGGCCCTGGGCGTTGAGCAATTGGCCCGGGCCTTTGAGCAGCAGGCTTACGCCCTGGGCGCCACCGGCGAGCAAGCCGGCGCTGCGGTTGTCGAGGCCGGAGGCGCGTACGTCGAGTTGGTCACCCAATACGCGTCCGGCGCGGTTATCGATATCGCCTCCGGCGACGTCGAGCAGCAATTGTTTGCCGACGATGACGCCGCTCTGGTTATCCAGGTTCGCGGCGTGCAGTTCGATATTGCCCTGCCCGGCCTGCACGCGGCCCTGGGCGTTGTTGAGCTGTTGCGCGGCGGTGAGGGTCAGCTTGCCGGTGTCGGCGCTCAATACGCCGCCGGCATTGCTGCCGAGGGTGCCGGCGTTGACGGTCAGGTCGGTGCTGGCCTGGGCGAAACCCTGGGTGTTGTTGAAGCCGTTGCTGACGGTGAGGTTGAGCGCGCCGCCGTCGGCCTGGATCAGGCCCTTGAGGCTGTTGTCGAGCTCGGTGGCATTGACGGTGGCGGTCTTGGCCACCAGCACGCCGTTCTGGTTATTGAGCTTGCCGGCGTTGAGCGTCAGCTCGTCGGCGATGATTTGCCCGCCGCTGTTGTTCAGGTCGGCACTGGTGAGTACCAGGCTGCCGCCGGCCATCTCGATACGGCCCTGGTTGTTCAGGGATGCGCTGTTGAGCGTGGCGGCCTGGCCGTCACCAAAGCGAATCAGACCACCGAGGTTGACGATGGCCGGCGAGTTGATCACCAGGCTCTGTTCGCCGAACAGGCGCGCGGTGGCGCCCTGGTTGGTCAGTTTGGCGCTGCTGACGTCGACGGTCTTGGCCTGGATGATCGCGCCCTGGTTGGTCAGCGCTTGCGCGGCGGTGATCGCCAGGGCGCGGCTGGCCAGCAGGTTGCCGGAGGTGGTGACGGTTTGCGCGTTGACCACCAGATCGCCGGTGGTGTTGCGGCTGTTGTCGGAGGCGACGCCGGCTTCGACGATGCCGGGGTTGGTGACGGTCGCGGCGTTGAGTTCAATGCGCTGGCCGGCCGCCACGCTCTTCTGGTTGACCAGGGCCTGGGCGCTGGTGATCTGCACGTTGCCGGTGGCGTAGACCTTATCGGTGAGGTCGACGTTCTGCGCGGTGACCTTGATGTTGCCGGCGGTGGCCGCCGCCTGCGCCATGCTCAAACGCCCGTTGGCATCGAGCTGAATATCCCCACCACTGGCCGCCAGCGTGCCGTCGAGCTTTACGCCCACACCCGCCTCGGTGCCCACCAGCTTGATCGCGCCGGCGTACATGCCGCCCAACGCGCTGGAGTCGATCGCCAGCTCGGGCTTGGCGCTGCCGTCGTCGGCGCGCGGTGTGGTTTTCAGGCTTTGGGCGTCCACATCGTTGCGCCCGGCGATTACGTTCAGTTCGCGCGCGTTGATCTGCGCGTTGATCTTGGCCGAGCGGGTGATGATGTCGAAGCGGTCAACATTGCTGGCGTTCAAGCCTTCGCCGTCGATGGTCACGGCGCCGCCGTCGACCTGGTAGCTTTTCAGTTGGCCGTTCGCGTCAAGTACCGGTTTGCCGGTGGTGAGGGTGACGTTCGGCGTGTTGATAAAGCCGCAGCCGCTGCAGGTGACGCCGTACGGGTTGGCGACGATGACTTTGGCCGACTGCCCCGCCACTTCGGTGTAGCCGCGCAGTTGGCTGGGGTTGCTGCCGGTGACTTCGTTGAGGATGACGCTGGCCGCGCCGCCCTTGAGGTTGGGGTTGCCGACGATGTAGCCGCCCAACTGGGTGTTGGTCACCGCGCCGCTGGCATTGTTGAGGATCACGCCGTTGGGGCCGACGTTGTAATCCTTGAACTGGTTATGGGACAAGCCGGCGCCGTTGGGCGTGGCGATGTTCACCACGGGCACGCCATTGCCCGCCGCGCCAACAGTGGTGCCCGGCGCGCTGACCACAATGCCTTCGGCCTGGGCCAGCAGCGGCTGCCAGAACAGCGCGTTGGCCAGGATCAACGCCAGCCCGCGCTTGGGCAGGCCGAAGAACGCGTCACGCGGCTTCAAAGCGGCGGAAGGTTGGCGGGCCAGGAAGGCAAATTGGCGAACATCCATTGTCAGATTCTCATTGCGGCGGGGCGTTGAATTACAGGAAGAAGTCCATACGGAAGTAGATCGGCGCTTCGCGCTCGCTCACTACGGCCGGTCTTTCCAAAGAATGGGCAAAGGTCACGCTGGTGCTGACGTGCTTGCCCCGGGCGAACAGCTCCAGGGAGTTGCTGGACACGCGGCCATGCACATCGCCGTTGTAGCGGTCGTTGCTGATCACGCCCTGGTCGTAGCCGACGCTGGCGCCGTACTCGGCAAACGCCGGGCGCATCCAGTCCAGGGTCACCGGGCGCGCCCAACGCACCTCGTTGCGCCAGTAGCCGCCGCTGTCGCCGGTCAGTTGCTGGTCCTTGAAACCGCGTACCGAGGCCGAGCCGCCCAGGCTCACGCGTTGCGGGCTGAACAGAATGTCTTCGCTGCGCTGACCGGTGGCCAGGCTGGAAAAACTCAACGACTCGCCCCATAGCGTGAACGGCTGCAGATAGCTGACGGTGGCGGTGTATTTGCGGTAGCGCGAATTGGCCTGGCGGTTGCCGAACTGATCGCGTTCTTCTTCAGACTGGGCATCGAGCAGGCCGATGCCGTTCTGCATGCCCAGGTCGAGGTTGACGAACGCAGTGCCGATGCGCCGACCGTGGTTGATGCCGAACTGGAGCTCGCTGAGGCGGTTGCTGCTCGGCGCGGTGCGCACGTCGAGGACGTAGTTGTTGGTACGCAGATGGGACAGGCCGACGTTCACCGAGGTCTTGCTCACGTCGTCGCGGTGGATCACCCGCTCGGCGCGCAGTTGATGGTTCTGGTTGTCGCCGTCCTGCTTGAATTTGAAGTCGTTGGTGTGGCCGTAGGTGCGGTAGTCGCTCTCGCTGTAGGTGTAGCTGAAGTTCCACCACCCCCATGGCACGTTGTAATACAGCATGCTGTTTTTCGAGGTTTTCTGGTGGTCGCTGACCGCATCGTGGCCGCCGCGCAGCATCAGTTGGTCGCCCAGGCCCAGTGGGCTGTCCCACTCCAGGCCGGCGCCCCATTGCTGTTCGCCGGTGCTTTTCTGGCCGTCGTTGTTACGCGACAGGCTGGCGCGCCAGGGCTTTTGCGGGGTGTTCTTGACCACCACGTCACTGCCGCCAATCTGCTGGCCTGGGGTCAGTTCCATCTGCGCCTGCTTGGAGGGCAAGCGGTTAAGTTGGTCCACCAGTTGCTCGATTTCGCGCAGGTTCAGCGCCTCGCCGACCTTGCCGGGAAAGGCCATGGCCAGTTCGCGGTCGGTGACGCTGCTGCCCTCGGCGCTTTTCAACGCTTCAAGCTTGCCCTCCACCACCAGCACTTGCAGGTGGCCGCTGGACAGGTCCTGTTGCGGCAAATAGGCACGGCTGGTGACGCGGCCTTTGGCGATGTAATAGTCGGTGATGGCCTTGAGCAGTTCGTTGAGCTGCGACACGCCCAGGCACTGGCCCAGATAAGGTTTGAGCAGGCGCGTGCGGTCGGCGGCGGACAGGCTGTCGGCGCCCTTGAGTTCGATGTCTTGGATCGGGAAGCAGCGAGTGTCTGCCGGCGTCGTCGGAGCGGCGGGCTTGGTCTGTTTGCCGGGCAGGTCCTGAAGCTCTTGCAGACGACGGCTCTGCTCTTCGAGCAGGCGATTCTGCCGGTCGCGGATCAGGTCCTGGTCCCCGGGGGTGGGGGCGGCGGTGGCGCTGTTCATGCTCAAGCAAACGAGCAGGAAAGTGCATAGAAAGTACCGAGTCCGTGGTAATAACAGAGACATGTTCGATCCATCGAAAATCAAGGGGGCGCAAACTAACATCGAACTTGCGCTAGCCCAAGCTAATGAGCTAGTTGCACGATCGCACCTATTTAGTTCGCAAGCCCTTGATTAATAACAATAAAAACCAATCAAAAAGAGCATGCGCAGATTAACGGAACAATTATTCCGACCAGTGGCTGCACTTTTTGAATATGAGTCGGCCACAACTAATTAGATGCCATTATTTAGCCATCAAGTTATTGCCGAGATAGGTTAGTACCGAGAAAGACGGAAAAGTTCGCGGGCGTTTTGTGAATTGGATCCCATTTGTCGGTATTCCAATGCAACGCCGCTAGAGCAGGACCCGCCAGCGTTGGCGTGGTGAGCCTGCTCACTAGGGCAAGCCCACTCACCACACCGTCATGACTGCACGGTTTATCTGACGCTTTGATCTTTTTCCTGGCCGGGGACGAGGGTCAATGCCGGGCGTTCCACGTCGCGGGAGACATGGGACCTTACCTCTTCCACACCGCCCTCTTCGTCGTTGTGGATAACCAGTACGCCGGGGCGGCGCAGTTGCTCCAGATCGCCGGCACCCAGTTTGAAGCTCTCACTGAGGTGCTGGTCGCTCAAGGCGTTGGCTTGTGCGCGGCGTTGGGCGAACTTACGGCCCTTGCGTTGCTGATAGCGCGCCCAGGACACCAGGATTACCGCGTTGAACAACGCGATCCACAGGTAGATCTGCAAGGTGTTGAGCGCCGCGAAAATCGGCGCTTCGATACGCGGGCCACCGTGGGTGTCGAGCATCGAGGTGATACCGCGTGCCAGCAGCCAGATCAATCCGGCCCAAGCCATCAGGGTCAACAGCACATCGATAATCCACATCACCAGGCTTTGGCGAGTTCTGACCAGGTGCATGATCACGCCTCCTCACTGACAGGTTTGATGCCACGGTCCGGGCTGACCCAGCGCGCGCGTTTCTGATGTTGGTTGAACAACACCTTGGGGAAACTGACCAGCGTGGTAAACAGGCTGACCAACCAGAACACCATCGGGTACCACACGGTCCAGAACAGGGTTTTCCACAGGTCTTTCTCGTAACGGCGGTCGATGATGATGCTCACCGCGAACTGCAGCAGGCAGACCATCGCCAGTACCAGCCCGGTAAAAGCCGGCGGCATCAGAGCGTCGACGGCGATTGCCTGTGGCAGCGCAATAAACTTGCCCACGCCCCAAAAGATCACCGACAGCAGGAAGGTGAACGCCCAGCCGGTGGACAGGCAGTACTCGAACAGCAGCGGCCACAGATAGCGGTGACGCCACTGCCAGATGCCGCGGATATTCTTAAACAGCACTTCGGCGCCGCCCTGGGCCCAGCGCAGGCGCTGCTTCCACAGGCCGCCGACGGTTTCGGGCATCAGGATCCAGCACAGCGCGCGCGGCTCGTAGAAGATGGCCCAGTGATCCAACTGCAGCTTCCAACTCACGTCGATGTCTTCGGTGATCATGTCGGTGCTCCAGTAGTCGATGCGGTCCAGCGCCTTCTTACGGAACGCTACCACCACCCCCGACACCGTGAAGATCCGGCCGAACACGCGCTGGGTGCGCTTGATCAAACCGATGATCGACGAGAACTCACCCACCTGGACGCGACCGATCAGGGTCGACCGCGTGCGAATACGTGGGTTGCCGGTGACGGCGCCCAGGCGTGGGTTGTCCAGCATTGGCGCCACCAGATAAGCCGCCGCGTTTTTGTCGAGCAACGCGTCGCCGTCGATGCACACCAGGTATTCGCTGCGTGACGCCACGGCCCCCATGCGCAGGGCAACGGCCTTGCCCTGGTTCTGCGCCAGGTGCAACACGCGCAAGCGTGGGTGTTCCAGCGCCAGGGCATCGAGCACCGCCGCGGTGTTGTCTTTGGAGCCGTCGTTGACCGCGATCACTTCAATGTTCGGGTACAACTGGCCGAGCGCCGCATGGATGGTATCGGCGGCGTTATCCCCTTCGTTGTAGCAAGGGATGATGATCGAGATCAGCGGGTTGCCGGCCAGGGTCGGCGCCGGCGTGTCTTCCTCCCAAGGCCAGTGGCGCTCCCAGTGCAGCCAGAAGTACAGGCCGCCGGCAATCCACAGCGCCGACATAAACAGCGGGTAGAAGAACACGAAGTCCATCAGGAACTGCCCGGTGACCAGAAAGATCAGGCCCAGGGGCACGCCCAACACCAGCGCCAGTACGAATAAAGCCAGGATTCTGTCGAACATGGTCAAGGGTTCCATTGGTTGGAAAGGGCCGGACGCACGGTGTTCAGGTCCGGGGAGTTTTCCAGGAAGTTGTCCGGGTAGTAACCAAAACTCGTGACCCCCTGGCGTTTAAGCACACCCATCCATTCAGCCATTTGCGCACCGTTGATATCGGTGGCCTCTTTGGTGCGCCAGTCCTTGGCTTGCAACTCGAACACCGTGCGCTCCAGGGCGCCGGGGCGCTTCTTGACGGTGGCGACCAGTTTCTCCAGCCAGGCGTTGGAAGTGCTCACCTGCTGACCCTCCATCAGGGGCATGGCCATCGGCGCCGTCCAGTCGTAAGCCTGGAGGAAATCATCCAGATTCTGCGCGAACCAGGCTTCGCTCGGCGGGTTGAGCATCGGCTCGGCGAAGATATTGCGCGCGGTCAGCACCTGTGGCCCGCGGATGGCGCGCACCTTGGCGGTCAGCTCATGGGTGAAGTCGATCAGGTAGCGGCTCTTGAAACGCGTCCAGCGTTGCATCTCCGCCGGGTCGGCGCGCAGGGCCGCAATGCTGTCGGGCAAACCGTTGGCTGCGTAGGTTTTCAATGCGGCGGGGCTGGCGTCTTCGAAATCGTTGAACACCGCATCGTCGTGATAAAGGATGCCGTCGATCGGCCCTACCCGCGCCAAGTCTTCGTAGATTTCGCCGATGGCCTTGCGCACGGCGGGATCGAACGGTGACAGGCGTTGGTACTGGTCGGGATCGAGGCCGATCTTGCCGGTCTTGGGATCCCAACGGGTCACGCGCGGCAGCTTGGCGTCGAGGGCAAAACTGAGCACCGGCATCCAGGCATAGACGCTGGCATGGGCACGGGTATGCAGCTGCCAGGCGACGCGGTTGAACAGGTCGGCACGCATCGGCAAGTGACGGTTAGGGAAGTACAGCGAGTGCACCAGGCCGTCACCCTTGGGGTCGGCAAAGGCTTGCAGGAACACCGTGCCGGCGCCCATGTCCACCACGCGCTGTACCAGTTGGTCGAGGTTGCGCGCCTGCTGGGCGGGGTCCGGGTCGTAGACGTTGTCCAGGTCCACATGCAGCACGCGCAGCGGCGCCTTGGCCTGCACGGCCACGATGCTGTTGGCGAAGTGCTCGCCGTCCGGATCGGAGGCCACCAGGAAGCGCGGGCTGTTCATCAGGTCGCCGAGGTTATCGAGGCCGTCTTCAAGGGTCAGGGCCATCTGGTAACCCTGCTCGCCCACCACCGCCAGCGACGTGCCGTCGGCCGCGCCATACGGCCAGACCCACACCCGTGGTGCCTTGCCGGTGACGCTGCGAATTTTGTTGGAGATCGCCGCCACGTCGGCACGCATGCGCGCCTGGAACTGCGCTTCGGTTTCGTAGCGATTGGTCGCCGGATCATAGCGGCGGGTGGTTGCGGCCGGCTCCAGGTTGCCCTGGGGGTTGGCCAGGATGCCTTTGTGGTTGGCATCGGTGTGGGCGGCGATTTCTACCAGGCCCGATTGCGACACCTCGCGAATCTGCTCCCAGGTGAGGAACTCACCCCGAGGGCGTGGCATGCCGGCGAAGTCCACCGGTTTGTTCAGCGGCGTATCGATCCAGTAGCCCACCGGTGCCAGCAACGCCGGCCAGCGGTAGGCGCGCAGAATCGGCATCACCCGGGTATAGAAGCTCGAATAGCCGTCGTCGAAACTCAGCATGATCGCCTTGGGTGGCAACGCCGGGCCGCCACGGCGTGCGGCGAGAATCTGATCGACGCTGACCGCCTGGTAACCGTTCTCGCGCAGCCAGGCCAATTGTTCGATCAACCGCTCGGTACGCACCGCCACCACGGCCTGATCGGGGTCGCGGTCGGACACGTCGTGGTAGGCGATCCCCAGGAAATGGTTCTTCGGCCACGCCGCTTCGTTGGCTGGGGTCGGCCGCTCGGCGGGTGGAGTGAAGGGCGCGGGTTGCTGGGCGCAGGCGCTGGCCAGCAATACACCCAGGAGCAACAAGCAACGGCTGAGAACAGTCATGGTCAGGCTCTTTTAGAAACGGTAAGTGAGGTCGACGAGCAGGCGCAGATCGCGTTCGCGATCACCGTCGTAAGGTCGGCTGATCAGGCTCAGGTTGGCGCCGACTTCCAGTACATCGTTCCAGCGAAAGCGTTGGCCATAGCCGATCAGGCCGACGCCGCCGGTGGAATAATCACGCTGGCTGTACATACCCGCACCGACTTGGAACTGCTGACTCCACTGGGTCTCGTAGCGGTGGTAGAGCACATGGTTGACGTTGACGGTGGGCAACACGCTGAAGTCCGACTTCGGGTTGAAATACACCGTGTCTTCCTTGCTGTTGCGGCTGGTGGCGACTTCCAGGCCCAGGTCCACTTGCACCTTCGGCGAGCTGTAGAGGCCCTCGCGGCCGGCGAGCAGGGCTTCGACGCGGTCGTTGCCGTCACTGAAGTGGGAGGGGCTGACGGACAACTTCCACTCGCGGCTTTCGTTGGCGCGCCAGCGGATAAACCCGCTGCCGCCATTGGCGGTGATGTCGGCATTCAACGCGCGCAACGGCGTGGTGGCGGCGAGGTAGTCGAGGCTGCCGCCGTATTGCCAGTGATCGTTGAGGTCATAGGCAAACGCTACGCGGGCGCCCTGTTTGGAACCAAAGCCGTAGGAGTGGTTGGACACCTCGGCTTCCAGGGTCAGGTCACGGGTGCGCCGCTCCACGCCGACGCGCTGCCAACGGTGGTGGCCGGTGCCTTCTTCAAAGTCGGCGGTGGCGTAACCAGCACCGGCGAACAGGCGCCAGTCTTCGTCGATGGGCGGGGTGTAGATCACGCTCTCGATGCCCCAGTCACGGCTGCCGGCCACTGCGCCGGCATCGCTGTTGTTGCCGCCGCCGTAGCTTTTGCCGGTGTAGGCTTCAACGCGCAATTCGGCCATGTCGTGCACATTGCGCAAGCGGTTGAGGCGCTGCACCTGGCGACTGTCGGGGTTGCGCGCGACCACGTCGTCGGTGAGCACGTCGAGCTGGCGCCACTCCTGCAGGTCCATGGCGGTGTAAGCCTGGGACACTTCCAGGCCGATGTCGCGCGGGGCCTGGGCTTCGGTTTCTTTCAGAATGCCTTCGGCGCGGCGCGGCAGGTCGCGGGCGCGGTACATGTCGGCCTGGGCCAGGCGCAAGCCGACATTGCCTGGGGCCTTGGCCACCAACGCTTCCAGGCTGGCTTCGCTGCCCGGCAGGTCGCCGCCGTAGACGCCGGACTGAGCGGCCAGTTGCTGGGCGTCCATCCATGAATCGTTGGGGTTGCCAATCGGCAGGCCCTTGAGTTCGACCCGAGGTTTTTGGCTGTTGGCGAGGCTGCTAGCGACTTCGCGGGCTTGTTCGCCCTGATCGCTCTCTTGCAGGGCATAGAACAAGGCGGTGGTGTCTTCGACGCGATCATCGGGTTCGGCATCGGCGGCGCTCAGGGCCTGACGGTACAGCGGCTCGGCCTTTTCCGGCTGGCGTTGGTCCAAGTAGGACGCCGCCACCCAACGCACCGCGTAGGTGGGCAATTGCACGCCTTCGCGGGTCAGGGTTTCGTATTCGCGCACCACATCCGCCGTGCGCGCCCGAGCCTTGAGAGCGCCCAGGCGATCGATGCGCCAGCGCACCACGTCATCGTGGGCGCTGGCGTCGGGGGTCCAGCGTGCGAGCAGGTTGTCGTACGCCTGCAGCGCACGGTCGGCGATCACGTAGCGCTCTTGTTCACTGCGGGTGGCGAACTCGGCCATGCGCACACGCTCGGCGGCCAGATCGCCTTCCAGGCGGCGTTGGGTAACCGCATCCAGCAGGCCCGGACGCTGGGCCGACAGACGCAGCGCGGCTTCCGGCAAGCGGGCCTTTTGCAGAGCGATGATGTATTCGCGGGCAACTTCCGGCTTATCGCCGGCACGCATAAACGCCTGATCGAATTCGAACAGCGCGTCGTAATTCAAGCCGGCACGGGTCAGCGCATAACCCAGGGCCATGCGGCGGTTGGGGTCGTCAGGCTTGGCGGCCACCAATGCACGGGTACTCTGCACCGCTTCGTTAGCCTTGCCGCCATCGGCCTGGGTAAGGGCCAGGCCCAGTTGCAGGTCGATGTTGTTCGGTTCGCGCAGCAACGCCTGACGGTACACCGCCTCGGCCTGGGCCCACTGTTTCTGATTTCGATAGGTGCGCGCCACCGTGGCCAGCGCTTGGGTGCTGAGGTTGCGATGCTTGCCCTGGGCCTCGTAGACCTGCAGCACTTCGGCGTCCTGGCCGGCCCAACCGGCAATCACCAAGTGATCGCTGACCTGGCCAGGCGTCTGGCGCTCGGCGGACAACTGGCGCAATTGCGTAAGGGCGGGGGTGAAATTGCCGTTGCGCGCCTGAATGATCAGCGCGTCATAGGCCGGATCGGCCAGGGCAAAAGCAGGCATCAACAATTGGCTGCACAAGGCGACCCCGATAAGCAGTCGCAACCGGCCTGATGCACTGAGTGGTGGGTTTGGCAACATATCGTGAGCTTCCTTACAGGGAAAGCTGTAACGATAGGTGGTCCTGAGCAATTCGCTTCAGGGCGCCGACGTCTCATGACCCGGCCTAGCTTTCCTGTGGTCACTATCGCCGAGGGCGGTGGGCAAAAGCGCAAATCAGAACAATTGTTCAGAATTGGATGAAGAAGGGGGATTTACGCGCGGCCCGCGAAGCAGCGCCGCTTGTGGCAAGGGAGCAAGCGCCCTTGCCACACGTGAGGCGATTATTGCGCGCCGCTGACCGCGCCGACTTTGGACATCACAAAGCCGATGAACTGCTCGACGGTCATCTTCTGGCCGTTGAAGGTCACTTCATTGTTGGCGTAGTGCAGTTTGGACACCACATCGCTGCCCACCAGGGTCGCCAGTTGTGTACCCACGGCCATACCGCTGACCATCTCGGCGGCCATCTGGGCTTGCTGCTCGATGGCTTTCGGGTCGGTCAGGCCGCCGGCCTGGGCTTGCAGGGCGGACACATCGGCGATCATTGGCTTGGACAGGGTCAGGTTGGCGTCCAGCAGCGACACCATCTGCTTGCCCAGTTCAACCGGCGGCAATTCCATCGACGCCGGCTTGGCCAGGTCCACCACCAGGCTGAACTTGCTTTCGCCATGGGTGGTTTTCAGCGACAGGTTTTCCAGCGCCAGTTGCGGCTTGGCGGCCAACAGTTGGTTGACGTTGGCTTCGGCCAGGGTCTGCTCGGCTTCGGTCAATTGCAGTTCAGGCACGGGCTCGCCAGCGGCGGCCGCGGCTTGCACCGGCTGCATCTTGTCTTGGTAGAGCTTGGTCAGCACCAGCATGGCCGGGACGTCGACGTTTTTCATACTCAGCGCCATGGCGGCCGAGCCGACAGGTTTGCCCTTGTAGCCGATCTCGTCGATTTTGTAGTCGACGCGGCCGGCCAGGTTGTTGTCTGTGGTTTCGCTGGAGTCTTTCTGCTCAAAGCCTTTGAGCGAGATCACGTCTTTCTGCACGCCGACGGTGAACTTGGCGTCCGTCAGCTCCACGGTGTTCTGCCCGGTGTAGAAACCGAAGGTGGACTTGGCCAGGTTGCTGGCCACGGTCAGGCCGGCCAGTTCGGCTTCGAACGGCGCGCCCTGGGCGTCCACGGCGGCGACCTTGAGGCTGTTCATAAAACCGTCGGCTTTGACTTTCTGGCCTTCGGCGGTGCCATCGAAATTCAGGTTGGCGCCGGAGAAGCTCACCGAGGACTTATCGTCCTTGAACTCCAGGGGCAGCAGTTCGACATTGCCGTTGACCGCGCGGGTATAGCCGATATTGGCCACGCCCTTGAGCGGCGATGCGTCTTTGGCGGCAGCGAACCACTTCTCGGTGGTGGCGTTCTTTTCCAGCTCGTAGTGACTGGTGGCCATGACCGGCAGCCATTTAAGCGTGACCAGACGCGAGAACGGCAACGGGCCGTGTTCGATATGGTCGACGAACAGCAGTTCCGGGTTCGGGTTTTCTTCGCCGAACACCGGACCCTGCGCCTTCAAGCGGTAGTGCGCGGTGCTGCTGAACACGCCGCGCTCCAGGGACACCAGCTCCAGGGCGACGCTGCCGTCAACGCCGGCCATGGAGGTTTGCAGTTCCTTGTTGGCGTTTTGGATCGCGGTCTGCAACACCGGCTCCAACTGCTTACCGGTGTACCAGGCGCCGCCTGCACTGACGACGCCTACGGCGACAACAAAACCCAAAAGAACGACTGCTGGCTTATTCATGAAGTGACCTGATCAAATCCTGTGAGAAGTGGGCTGTCTTCCTTGAACCCTGCAAGGGTTGGCTCAAGCCCGCCGAAAACGGGGGGAAGATTAGCACTGGCGGCCTTAAACGGCGCAACCTTTCAGAGGCATCAGATCGCTACTGGTTCACGAATACTCCAATTCGATTTCATCGAGCTGGTGATCGAAGCTCTTCAAGCGTGCCGTCCAGGTGTACACCAGCACCTCGAACTCGCGGTGGATCACGGCGTTGCCGGGGGTGTCGGCCTTGGGGTCGCAGAAGTCCAGCTGGTAGCGCTCGCGGGCCATCTGCGTGGCGACGTCGGACAATTCCCGCGCGTTATTGAGCCAATGCCGACCTTCGGCGACCTGCTTGTCGAGCACCACGCACTGTTTTTTCAGGGTTTCGAGGCTTTTTTCCAACGGCGTGCCCGTCAGGTCGCCCATCACTTCCTGGAAGGTGCGCCCCGGCTGCCAGTAGCTGCCCCAGAAATAGCGGTCGAACACGGTTTCGACGCGGCGCAGTGCGACCTTGGTGTCCCAGATGGCCACGCGGGTCTTGCCTTGTTCGAGGAGTTTTTTCTTGATGCGTTGATTCTGGTAGGACGCCCAGGCCACCACGCCGATGGACAAAGTGCCGATCACCAGGCAGGCGCTGTCGAGAAACACCATGGCCTTGTCGAGTTGGTGGGAAAGCATGACGCCATAGAAATACGCGGCCGATAACAGCACCAGTGCGAAGAGCACGCACCAGAAAGCGGGAGCATAAGGGTTTTTCATTATTGGAATCCCCATGAGCAAACGCGAGCAGTGTCAGGCGTGCGCCTGGCTCGAAAGCCACGGCGCCCGCCTGTCAAAGCATAGCTATTCGCTCAGGGTTTGCTGGACGCCGACGCTTGCGTTCGTCCGCTTTCCCAGCCGCCGCCCAGGGCCAGGAACAGGTCGATCTGGCTCATGGCGACCTGAGTGTTGGCCGCCGCCAGTTGAGCACGCATCTCGGTGTAAGTGCGCGTGGCCTGCAGGTCGGCGAGGAACGAGGCGCGACCGGCCTGGAAGAAGCGGTGGGTCTGGTCCGCCGCCTGCTGCGCCGATTGCTCGGCCTCGGCCAATGCGTCGCGGCGCTGCAGCACGGCGGTGTACTGGGCCAGGCCAGTCTGGGTTTCGCGGATCGCGTTGAGCACCACCCCATCAAAATGCGCCAACGCCCCCTGGGTGGCGGCTTCGGCTTCATGGATACGCGCGCGGGCGCCGTTGGTCGGCACGGTCCAACTGATCATCGGGCCAAAGCCCCAGCGGTTGGTCGCCGGTTGGCCGAGGTTATCGAGCAGGCCCACGGTGCCGACGCTGGCGCCGATGGCGATGTCCGGGTACAGGGCGCCGGTGGCCACGCCGATGCGCGCGGTGGCGGCGGCCAGTTGGCGTTCGGCCTGGCGCACGTCGGGGCGGCGCTTGAGCAATGTGGCACCGTCGCCCACCGGCAGCAATTGGGCGATGTGCGGCAACTCGGCGCAATCACCGGTGCCCGCCGGCAGTTGCTCCAGGGGTTTGGCCAGCAGCATCGACAAGCGATAGAGCCCCGCCTGACGCGCCGCCTGGTAGCGCGGCATCTCGGCGCGCAGGGATTTGTATTGGGTTTGCGAGCGCGTCACCTGGGTTTCATCGCCCCGGCCGGCATCGCGTAGGCGCTGGGTCAGCGTGGTGCTTTGCGCTTGCAGTTCCAGGGAACGGTTGGCAATCGCCAGTTCTTCATTCGCCGCACAGATTTGCGTGTAGGAGCGCACCACATCGGCCACCAGGGTGATGCGCGCGATGTCGGCGGCGGCCTGGGTGGCGTCGGCGCTGGCCTGGGCGCTTTCGATGCCGCGTTGCAAGGTGCCGAACAGGTCGAATTGATACGACGTGGTGATGCCGACGCTGCCGATGTTATCCACCGGGACTTTTTCCGACAGCAGGAAGGCTTCGCCGGACTCCTGCAAGCGTTGGGCCTCGGCCTTGGCGCCGGCACTCCAACCGCCCGCGGATTCGGCCTGCTGCACTTGATAGCGCGCGCGTTGCAGGTTGGCCGCAGCCACCCGCAGGTCGGTGTTGGAGGCCATGGCCTGGCGCACCAGTTCATCCAGACGCGGGTCGTTGTAGAGCTTCCACCAATCCGTGGGCACCGGCGCCGACACCACGTTCTTGCCATCGGACGGCAGTTGCCCTTGCAGATCGCCGCGCTTGACCGCGGCGGTGTCCGGCACCTGGTAATCCGGGCCGACCATCTGACAGGCCGACAGCAAAGAACCCAGGGCAACGATGGCTAACAACTGTTTCATGGCCGGGCTCCGGCCTTGGTCGAGTCGTCAATGATCGACACCGTGGCGGTACGTCCGGCGATCATGCGAAAGTCCGCCGGCACCTCATCAAAAGCAATGCGCACCGGGATGCGCTGGGCCAGGCGCACCCAGCTAAACGCCGGGTTGACGTTGGGCAACAGGTTGGAGCCGCTACTGCGGTCGCGGTCTTCGATGCCGGCGACGATGCTTTGCACGTGCCCATGCAAGCGGGCGTTGTCGCCGATCACGCGGATGTCCACCCCCATGCCGACGTGGATGCCGTCGAGTTTGGTCTCTTCGAAATAACCGTCGATGTGGAACGAGTTGCTGTCCACCACCGACAGCACCGGGCGCCCAGCGGTGACGAACTCCTGAGTGCGCGGCGCGCGGTCGTTGACGTAGCCGTCCACGGGGCTGCGGATTACCGAGCGGTCGAGGTTGAGCTGCGCCGAGTCCACCGTTACCTGGGCTTCGGCCAGGGCCGATTGGGCGCGGGCCACGCGAGACTGGCTTTCTTCCAATTGCTCGCTGGGCACCAGGTTGCCCAAGCCACGGTTGCGCTTATATTCGCGCTGGGCCTGGGCCAGGGTTTCCTGGCGGTCGGCCACGGCGGCCTGGGCCTGACGCAGGGCCAGCTTGAAGCGGTCCTGGTCGACGGCAAACAGCACCTGGCCTTTGCTCACCAGTTGGTTGTCGTGCACGTCCACGCGCTGGATCAGCCCGGACACGTCCGGGGCGATCTGCACGATATCGGCACGGATATGGCCGTCACGGGTCCACGGCGCAAACATGTAGTACATGACCATGCGCCACACCACCACGACCGCAAAACTTACGATCAGCAGCGTCAGGACCACACGGCCAATAGTCAAAAACGGTTTTTTCATGTCATCAGGTATCGACTGAGTGAGTCCACCGCGCCCAGCAACAGCGCGTAGAGCCCCACATTGAACAATGCCCGGTGCCAGACCAGGCGATAGAAGTGGAGACGGGTCAACAACCCATGCACCACCAGAAACAGCACGTACGTAATGCCCATCAGCACCAGCAGCGTAGGCAGGAACACCCCGCTGATATCCAGATCACCGATCATAAAGGCGCTCCATCGGGTAGCGGCGCTTGCATCTCCGTGCCGCCAATAAATTCCACGCCGGGCAACAACGCCAGGCGCAGGCCGGCCAGCGCATGCAGCAAATGCAGGCGGGTGTCGTCTTCGCCTTGCAGGCCCTGGCCGTTAAGGGCGCGGCGCGTGCGGTCGAGGGTCATCAGCAGACCGCTGGGCGCGGGCAAGCGTTCACCGGCTTTCAGGCACGCCTTGAAGTAACCGCCCACACCCTCCACCACTTGGTTGAGCAGCACACGCGGCACGCCGAGGATGCGCGGCGAGTAGGCCAGCAGGTCCAACAGGTTGAGCGCCACGCGCAAATCGCGCAGGGCAATGCCGGTGTCCTGATTGGTCAGGGCCAGACGCGGCAGGTGCTGCATCAAACGGTCGAGCATCTGCACGGCCAGGTGCCGGTGCTCGGCCAGGGTCGCCGGCTCGGTCAGGCCGACGATGTCGTGCCAACTGAAGCGCGTCAGGCGCTTGGCCGCCAGTTCGGCGCCGAACGGGCGCGCGATCAGCGTCCACACAAATGCAAACAGCAGGCCCACGGGCCCGGCCAGGTTGACGTTGGCGAAGTTGAGGAAGTCGGCGTCGTAGGCGCCCTGGATGCTGATGAACGACGAGGTGTTAACCAGCGTCAGCAGCATGCCCAGGTAGAAGCGCGGCTGCACGGTCAGTGTGCCGATGCAGATAAACGGCACCGCGAACGCCAGCACCAGCATCGGAAAGTCGTGCAGGTTGGGCAGCACCAAAAACAGATAGAGGCTGGCAAACAGCACCGACATCGCCGTCCAGAAAAAGAACCGGTAGATCTGCGGCGCGGGGTCGTCCATCGAGGCGAAGAAACTGCACGCGACGGCGGCCAGGATCACCGCGCTGCCGCCGTCGGTCCAGCCCAGCAGAATCCACAGCACCGAGGCGACGATAATCGCGGTGACGGTGGAAAACGCCGAGTAGAACATCAGGCCACGGTCGAGGAACGGCGTGAGCCGGCCCAAGCGCCAGTGGCGATAGACGGCGCGCCAGGTGTCCTGGCTCTCGCAGTGGATGGCGGTTTGCAGGCTGCGGCAGTCCTGCCACAGGTCGACCCATTCGCCGAGGCGGTACAGCGCGTTGGAAAACAGCAAGGTGTGGCGATCATCCAGCGCGTCGCCCTTGGGCTGTTGGGCTTCGATCTGGTCACGCAGGGCACGCCAACTGTCCAGGGACGGATTGTCGGCACTGCTTTGCAGCCACTGGGCGGTGGCGTCCAGCAGCGGCTCGAGGCGTTCGAGAAACTGCGGCGCGCGCTGTTCGACGGCGTACAGCGCGTCATCCAGCTCCTCCACCACCGGCAGCAGGTGGATCATGCGCCCGCGCAGTTCTTTGGTATTGCGCACCGTCTGTGGACGCGCGCCTTCGTGGGGCAACTGGCCGATCATTAATTCCAAGGTGTTGAAGGTGGCGACCATGCCGCCGCGCAACGTGCTGATTTCGTCAGGCTGCACCGTGCGCGTGAGGAACCGTTGGCTGTAGACCTGCGCATCGGCAAACCACTTGGCCACCGAACCGTCGAACACCGGCGCCAGGCGTCGTGGCCAGAACATCGCGCCGACCACGGCGGCCACCACAATGCCGAGGAAGATTTCTTCGGTACGCGCTTCGGCCACGTCCCACACGGCCAGTGGGTTATCCACTACCGGCAGGGCAATCAACGGCAAGGTGTAGCCGGCCAGCATCAGCGCGTAGTTGTTGGCCGTGCGCAGGTGCATGGACAGAAACAGCAAGGTGCCCGTCCACAGCGCGATCACCACCACCAGGATGTACGGCGATTGCACGAACATCGGCACAAAAAACACCGCCGCCGCCGCCCCCATCAAGGTGCCGATGGCGCGGTACAGCGCTTTGGAACTGGTGGGGCCGACAAACGGGCTGGAAACGATATACACCGTGGCCATCGCCCAATACGGACGGGGCATCTGCATCAGCATGGCGATATACAGGGCGATCATCGACGCCGCGAAGGTGCGTACGCCGTAGAACCAGTCGCGGGCGGGCGGGAAACCGGTGAAAAATCCGTTCAAAGCGTCGCCGCCTCAAAGGCGCGCAACACCCGCAGGGCCGCCTCCATATCGGCGGGCGCGATATCCGCCAGCACATCTTTGCGCAGGCGCACCAGTTGCGCCTCCACCGCCTGCACCAGTTCGCGACCACGTTCGGTGAGGCTCAAGGCCTTGGCGCGGCGGTCGTGGGCGTCTTCGGTGCGGCACACATAGCCGCCGTTGCACAGCTGGTCGAGCAGGCGCACCAGGGACGGGCTTTCCATCCCCGAAGCATGGGCGACCTTGACCTGATGCACACCGTCGCCCAAACGGCCGATCATCAACAACGGCACGGCGCAGGCTTCGGAAATACCGTAGCTCACCAGCGTGCTCTGGCAGATTTTGCGCCAATGACGGGCGCCCACCACCATGCTGCTGCTGAGGTTCATCTGGAGTTGTTCGAGAGATTGAGGCACTGGATAGTTCGCATACAGTTAGTTTGCTAACTATCAATATGGCGAAGGGATCGAATTGCGTCAAGTTTTGAAACAATTTAGCGATGGATGGAGGGGGCGCGAGCCCGATAGCAGTGGGTCAGGTAAACAAGCTGTCACTGGCACACCGTAATCGGGGGCAAGCCCCCTCCCACATTTGGATCGGTGTCAGCTTCAGGATTGTTGTGCGGCCTCGCCATCCAGGTGGCGCTGCCGATTCGAGTGATGGGCATATCCGACTGTCGCCAAGGTGAACGCCCCAAGAAAAATAACCCAGGCGATTAGCGCCCAGATTTTTCTACTGCTCACTTTTTTTTACGAAAACACAATTTTCAAAAGATTTTTTTACACCCCTCGGCCATCCCGCAACATCAGATTCAACTCATCCACGACCTCCGCCCAATCCGCATCGTCCAAGATTTCCTCACGCAAAAATGCTTTCTGGCTGTCTGTCCAGAAAAACGCCTCTGCCAACTTCACATCCGGCTTGAGTGGTGAGTGGGCGGTCACAAACTGATTAATACTGACCGGGTCATCCGGCAGTCCAAGCTGTTTGAACAGTGACGGCAAGCTGTGCACGGGCGATTCCATGGTGGGCTCCTGAGAAGATGAATGCCCAGAGTCTAGCTCAGGCGCCAACCAGGCCAACAACCGCTCGACGCCCTGCTGCGCCGACAGCACGCCGGTGTCCAACACCAGCGATGCCAGGGGCGGCGGTTCATAGGGGGAGCCAATGCCGGTAAACCCCGGCAACTCGCCTTTACGCGCACGGGCGTAGTGCCCCTTGGGATCGCGGCCTTCGCACACTGCCAGCGAGGCGCTGCACCACACTTCGCGATAATCGTCACCGAGGCGTTCGGCAAACACCGCGCGCAGGTCCGTCAGTGGCGCAATCATTGCCAGGATCACAATCTGCCCGTTGTCCACCAGCAGAGCCGCCAGTTCGCTGGCGCGGCGGATGTTTTCCAGGCGGTCCTTATCGGAAAAACCCAGGTCTCGATTGAGCCCGCCGCGCAGGGTATCGCCGTCGAGTACCAGGGTCTGTCGGCCCTGTTCGAACAAGGCGGCTTGCAGGCCCTGGGCCAAGGTGGACTTACCCGACGCCGGCAGGCCGGTGAGCAGGATCGCCACGCCGCGATGCCCATTGCGCGCTTCGCGGTGACGGCGCGTGATGCTCGCCGTCGGCGCTACCAAGTTATTGAGCGACGGCACGGGGCACTGGTGCAGCGATATTGCCCGCCGCCCAAGCCGATTCGCGGCTGGCCAGGGCGCTGGCGATGCTTTGCACGCGGTCGGAGTCCAGTTGCTCCGGCAGCGGGTCGAGACCGGCGCTGGCGAAGATCTGCCCGTAGGCGTTGCGCAGATCGGCGTAGGCCAGGTCGCGGCGCAGGTCGGCCTGCAAGGTGTTGAGTTCGCCCTGGATCAGGTCCAGCTCACCGATCCCGGCGGCCTCATGACGGTTGCGCAATTGACCGAGGATTTGCCCGTCGATATCGGCAAGTTGTTCGCTGGTTTTGAACTGGCGCACCGCGTCCTGAAAGTTGGCGTTGGCCACGTAGAGTTGCGCCAGGACCGCAATCGACATCGCCTGGCGCCGGGCGGTGGCGACTTCTTCACCGGCCTTGGCCACGTCGATGGCCGCCGGGGCGGAGATCACATTGAACAGGTTCCAGGTGACCTTGGCGCCGTAGTCGGCCCAGCGGTTGTCCACTAGAAACGAGTTGCTGTCGTAATGCCCGCCGGCCGAAAACTCCAGCCCCGGCAGCAAGCGCAGCATGGCTTTACGGGTTTCGGCGGCGCTGATGCGGGTCTGGTAATCCTGCTCGCGCAGTTCCGGGCGGTTGGCCAGGGCTTCCTGCTCCAGGCTGGCCAGGTTCACCTTGAGCTGAGGAACGCTGTAGTCATCGGGCGTGGCCAGTTTCAGCTCGGTGCCCATGGGCAGATTGATCAGGGTCGACAGCTCGGTCTTGGCCAACGACAGGGCGCGGCGCTGCTCTTGCAACTGGCGCGTGGCTTCGATCAACGCACGCTGATAGCCGAGCGCCTGGACCGGGTCGCCGATACGCTGTTCGCTCATGCTCTGGCTATTGGCCTGGGCCTGGTCGACACGGGTCATGAGGCTGTCGATCTGGGTCAGCAGACGCTCGGCGGCCACCGCGCGCCAGTAGGCGGAACGCACGTCCTGCACGATGGTGTTGATCACCTTGCGTCGACGTTCCTGGATGATCAGGCGCTGATCGCCCTGCTGCTTGGCGCTGATGTAACTCACGCCGAAGTCGAGCACGTTCCACACCATGGTCAGGTCGGCCACGCGACGGTCGCGGTCCTGGGAGGTCGAGGGTTCCAGGGACTGGGTGCCGGTGAGCACACTCTGGCTGCTGGAGGCGTTGGTGTTGTTACGCCCGGCATAGCCAGCGGACAGGGCCATGCGCGGCAGCATGTCGAAACTGGACAGGTCGGATTGACGCTTGGCCAGCGCCTCTTCCATCACCTTCAAACGGCCTTCGAGGTTGTACTTGACCGCGCGGGCCATGGCCTCGTGCAGGGTCAGCGGGCCGCTTAACGGCTCCTGCCCCTTGTACATGCCGTGTAGATCGCTGCGCGCGCGTTGCTCGCTGACGCTGCGCTCGATGGGGTCACTGGTGACTGCGCACCCGCTGATTGCAAGAGCCAGCAAGCTGGCACCGAATAACTTTTGAGCTGTATTCATCCGTGGACTGCCCCTGTTCCTGCGTCTTTAATTGAGTGTGTTCAAGCCTGCATTTCGCTGATGCCGACCTGCTGCAGTGCCAGCGCCAAGTCCATGACCTGGCGCTGTTCTTTGTCGTTGATCTGGTGCAATTGCTGGCCGAAGGTCGGCGCACCCAGTGCACCGCCCGAGCTTTTGATCGACTTGCTGTCGAACGCTTTGGAGTCGCTCGCGTCACCGTGGTTTTCGCGGTTGAACAGGCCCGACAAGGTACTTGAACCAAACACCCCGCCATCGCCGCCGCCAAACCCAAGGAACCCAGAGGCACCCGCAGCATTGCCGCCATCGATGCCGAATACCTGGGCGATATAACTCGGCGCCAGGGCGTTGTTGCGGATAAAGATGTTGCCGATCGGTGGCAAGCCGCCACCCAATTCACGCTGCTCGAACAATGCCGGGAAGCCAATCGGCGAGCCCAAGTTGCCGCTGGGCGGGCCAAAGATGATCGGTTGCAGCGGCGCGTCCGGCGCACTCGGTGGCGCCATCGGGCCATCGACGCGGAACAGCGGGTCGCCGGTCAGCGCGACGGTGTTGATCGCGTAGTTGCCGGAGTTGCTGAAACCGCTTCCGGCATTGCCCGCCGCATCCGTCACCAGGCTGGTGTCGAGGGTGATGAAGTTGCTCGGGTCATTAAGGTTGGCCGTCGGCGTGAGGAGGGCCGTCCAGGTCTTGCCGCCATCGCTGGTGGACAGATTGGACAAGGTGCCGTTAGCCACGCTCAGGTCATCCAGGTCGAAGCCACTGACTTTCTCGCTGAAGGTGAACGTTACCGTGGTGGTCTGGCCGACAGTGAGGTTCGGGTTGGCGACGGAGATAGTCGCAGTTGGCCGGTCGGCGTCGAGCGCATAGTTGTTGGAAATCGCAATGCCTGCACCGGCATTGCCCGCAGCGTCGTTGACCAGGCCGTTGTCCAGCACCACCAGGTTGGTGGGGTCAGTAATTGCGCCGGTCGGCGTCAACGTGGCCGTCCAGGTCTTGCCGCCGTCGCTGGTGGCAAGGTTGGACAAGGTGCCGTTGGCCACGCTCAGGTCCGACAGGTCAAACCCGCTGACCGCTTCGCTGAAGGTCACAGTGACCGTGGTGGTTTGCCCGATGCCCAGGAGGGCGTCCGCCACGGTGATGGTCGCGGTCGGCCGCTGGGTATCGATGCTGTAGTTGTTGGAGTCCGTGGTGCCGACGCCACTGTTGCCCGAGGCATTTGTCACGCCGCTGTTGTCCAGCACGATAAGGTTGCTGGTGTCGGTGATATTGCTGGTCGGCGTGAGCGTCGCGGTCCAGGTAACGCCGCCATCGCTGCTGCTGACCGCACTCAGAGTCCCGTTGGCGAGGGTCAGGTCAGCGTTGGTAAAGCCGCTGACGGCCTGGCTGAAGGTGATGGTCACCTGGGTGGTTTCGCCCGCTTTCAGTTGCGTGTCGGCCACCACGACGGTTGCCGTCGGCACCTCGGTGTTCACGGCATAGTTGGCGGAGCTGGTGGTGCCGGTGCCGCTGTTGCCCGCCAGGTCGGAGATGCCGGTGTTGTTCAGCACGATCAGGTTGGTGGTGTCGGTCACACTCAACGTGGGCGTGAACGTTGCCGTCCAGGTGATGCCGCCGTCGCTGCTGCTGACGTTGCTCAGGCTGCCATTGGCCACGCTCAGGTCGCTGTTGTCGAAGCCGGTGACGGCCTCGCTGAAGGTGATGGTCGCCAATGAGGTTTCGCCCGGGCGCAGGTCGCTGTCGCTCATGACAATCGTGGCCGTCGGCCGCTGGCTGTCGACGCTGTAGTTGTTGGAGTCGGTGGTGCCTGCGCCTGCATTGCCCGCCAGGTCGGTGACGCCGGTGTTGTCCAGAGTGATCACGTTGCTGGTGTCGGTGATGCTGGCGGTCGGGGTGAACGTCGCGATCCAGGTGACACCGCCGTCGCTGCTGCTCACCGCGCTCAGGGTGCCATTGTCAATGGTCAGGTCGGCGTTAGTGAAACCGCTCACCGCCTCGCTGAAGGTGATGGTCACCAGTGAAGTTTGACCGAGGCTCAGCGCCGTATCCGCGACCACAATGGTGGACGTAGGGCGCACAGTATCAATCGCGTAATTGTTCGAGTCGGTGGTGCCGCTACCAGCATTGCCCGAGGCGTTGCTCACACCGGTATTGTCCAGGGTGATCAGGTTGGTGGCGTCGGTGACGCTGGTGGTCGGCGTAAGGATCGCGGTCCAGGTGATGCCGCCATCGCCGCTGGTCACAGTGCTCAGGGTGCCGTTGGCGACGGTCAGGTCGGCGTTGGTGAAGCCGGTGACCGCTTCGCTGAAGGTGATGGTCACCAGCGAGGTTTCACCGATGCTCAACGCAGGGTTCGCCACCACGATGGTAGCCGTCGGCAGCACGGTGTCGATGCTGAAGTTGGCCGAGTTGGTGGTGCCCGCGCCAGCGTTGCCGGCCAGGTCGCTCACCCCCGTATTGTTCAGGGTGATCAGGTTGGTGGTGTCGCGGATGCCCACGTCCGGCGTGAAGGTGGCCGTCCAGGTGATACCGCCGTCACTGCTGCTCACGGTGCTCAGGGTGCCATTGGGGATGCTCAGGTCGGCATTGGTGAAACCGCTGACCGCCTCGCTGAACGTAATGGTCACCGCCGAGGTTTCGCCGGCGCTCAAGCTCGCGTCGGAGACCACGATGGTTGCCGTCGGGCGCTGGGTGTCGATGGCGTAGTTGCTCGAATCCGTGGTGCCGCTGCCAGCGTTGCCCGCCAGGTCATTGACGCCGGTGTTGTCCAGGCTGATCACGTTGCTGGTGTCGGTGATGCTGGCGAGCGGGGTCAAGGTCGCGGTCCAGGTGATACCGCCGTCGCTGCTGCTCACCGAGCTCAAGGTGCCATTGGCAATGCTCAGGTCAGCGTTGGTAAACCCGGTGACCGCTTCGCTGAAGGTGATGGTCACCAGCGAAGTTTGACCGATGTTCAGCGTCGTTTCCGAGACCACGATGGTGGCCGTCGGACGCGCGGTATCCATCGCGTAATTATTCGAGTCGGTGGTGCCGCTGCCGGCGTTGCCGGAGGCGTTGGCGACACCGGTATTGTCCAGGGTGATCAGGTTGGTGGCGTCGGTGATGTTGGTGGTCGGCGTGAAGGTCGCGGTCCAGGTGATGCCGCCATCGAAGCTGGCCACGTTGCTCAAGGTGCCGTTGGCGATGGTCAGGTCGGCGTTGGTAAAGCCGGTGACCGCTTCGCTGAAGGTGATGGTGACCAGCGAGGTATCGCCGATTTTCAGGCTGCTGTCGGCCACGACGATCGTTGCGGTTGGGCGCACGGTGTCGATGGTGAAGTTACCCGAGTTGGTGGTGCCCGTGCCGGCGTTGCCGGCCAGGTCGCTCACGCCCGTATTGTTCAGGCTGATCAGGTTGGTGGTGTCGTGGACACCCGCGGTCGGTGTAAAGGTGGCGGTCCAGGTGATACCGCCGTCGCTGCTGCTCACGGCGCTCAGGGTGCCATTGGGCACGCTCAAGTCAGCGTTGGTGAAACCGGTAACCGCCTCGCTGAAGGTGATGGTCACCAGCGAGGTTTCACCCGCGCTCAGGGCCGAATCGGCGACCACGATGATCGCGGTCGGGCGCTGGCTGTCGACCGCATAGGCGTTCGAGGTGGTGGTGCCGGAACCGGCGTTGCCGGCGGTGTCGACCACGCCGGTGTTGTCGACGACCACATGGTTGTTGCCCTGGGTGATGCCTGCCACCGCCGTCAGCGTCGCGGTCCAGGTGATGTTGTCGCTGGTCGACAGATTCGACAGCGCGCCGTTGTCGACCGTCATGTCAGCCAAACTGAAGCCTGTGACGGCCTCGCTGAACGTGATCGTGACCAACGACGTGCCGCCAATCCCCAGCGCGTTGTCGTTGACCACCACCGTGGCGGTGGGCCGCTGGGTATCGACGGCGTAGTTGTTGGAATTCGAACTGCCGCTGCCGACGTTCCCCGAAGTCGCCGCCTGCACCCCCGTGTTGTCCAGGGTGATCAGGTTGGTGGCGTCCGTCACATTGCTCGAAGGGGTGAACGTCGCGGTCCAGGTGATGCCGCCGTCGACGCTGTTCACGGCGCTCAGGGTGCCGTTGGCGACGGTCAGGTCGGCGTTGGTAAACCCGGTGACCGCTTCACTGAAGGTGATGGTCACCAGTGAGCTGGCGCCAACGTTCAAGGCCGGATTCGCCACGACGATGGTCGCCGTAGGCGCCACGGTGTCGATGCTGTAGTTGGCCGAGTTGGTGACGCCCGAGCCCGAGTTACCGGCCAGATCGCTCACCCCCGTATTGTTCAGGCTGATCAGGTTGGTGGCGTCGTTGATACCCGCGGTCGGGGTGAAGGTGGCGGTCCAGGTGATACCGCCATCGCTGCTGCTCACCGCGCTCAAGGTGCCATTGGCAATGCTCAGGTCGGCGTTGGTAAACCCGGTGACCGCTTCGCTGAAGGTGATGGTCACCAGCGAAGTTTCACCGGCGTTCAGCACCGGGTCGGCCATGACGATGGTCGCGGTCGGGCGCTGGGTGTCGATGGCGTAATTGTTGGAGTCGGTGGTGCCGCTGCCAGCGTTGCCCGCCAGGTCGGCAATGCCGGTGTTATCCAGGGTGATCAGGTTGGTGGTGTCGGTGATGCTCGCGCTGGGTGTGAAGTTCGCGAACCAGGTGACACCGCCGTCGCTGCTGCTGACCGCGCTCAGGGTGCCGTTGGCGATGGTCAGGTCGGCGTTGGTGAAACCGGTGACGGCCTCGCTGAACGTGATGGTCACCTGCGAGGTTTCACCGATTTTCAACGCGCTGTCGGCCACCACCACCGTCGCCGTTGGCCGCACGGTATCAATGGCGTAGTTATTGGAACCAGTGGTGCCGCTGCCGGCGTTGCCGGCCTGGTCGGCAATGCCGGTGTTGTCCAGGGTGATCAGGTTGGTGGCGTCGGTGATGTTGGTGGTCGGCGTGAAGGTCGCGGTCCAGGTGATGCCGCCATCAAGGCTGTTCACAGCGGTCAGGGTGCCGTTGGCGATCGTCAGGTCGGCGTTGCTGAAGCCGGTCACCGCCTCGCTGAAGGTGATGGTCACCAGTGAGGATTCGCCGATTTTCAGGCTGCTGTCCGCCACGATGATCGTCGCGGTTGGGCGCTGGGTGTCAATGACGTAGTTATTGGAATCAGTGGTGCCGCTGCCCGCATTGCCTGCCAAGTCGCTGATGCCGGTGTTGTTCAAGGTGATCAGGTTGGTGGTGTCATTGACACCCGCGGTCGGCGTGAACGTCGCGGTCCAGGTGATGCCGCCATCGCTGCTGCTCACCGCGCTCAAGGTGCCATTGGCAATGCTCAGGTCGGCGTTGGTAAACCCGGTGACCGCTTCGCTGAAGGTGATGGTCACCGAGCTGGTTTGACCGATGCTCAGGGCAGTGTTCGCGACCACGATGGAAGCGGTCGGCCGCACCGTGTCGATGGCGTAGTTGTTGGAATCCGTGGTGCCACTGCCGGCGTTGCCCGCCAGGTCGGCGATGCCAGTGTTGTCCAGGGTGATCAGGTTGGTGGTGTCGGTGATGCTCGCGCTGGGTGTGAAGTTCGCGAACCAGGTGACACCGCCGTCGCTGCTGCTGACCGCGCTCAGGGTGCCGTTGGCGATGGTCAGGTCGGCGTTGGTGAAACCGGTGACGGCCTCGCTGAACGTGATGGTCACCTGCGAGGTTTCACCGATTTTCAACGCGGTGTCGGCGACCACAATGGTCGCGGTTGGCCGCACGGTGTCGATCGTGTAATTGGCCGAATTGGTGGTGCCCGCGCCAGCCAAGCCGTCGTTGATCGCGACCACCCCTGTGTTGTCGAGGGTGATCAGGTTGGTCGCATCGGTGATGTTGCTGGTCGGCGTGAACGTCGCGGTCCAGGTGATGCCGCCATCGAGGCTGTTCACAGCGGTCAAGGTGCCGTTGGCGATCGTCAGGTCGGCGTTGGTGAGACCGCTCACCGCACGGCTGAACGTGATGGTGACCAGCGAGGTATCGCCGATTTTCAACGCGGTATCCGCCATCACGATGGTCGCGGTTGGCCCCGGGGAATAAGCCGTGTTCACCGTGCCGCCGTCATTGAAGATGTTGTTCACGGCCGCTACGGAGGCGCCCGTGGAACCGCCGCCCGACGCAGGGCCACCGGAGCCGCTGCCACCGACGTTACCGCTCATGGCCGCAAAGTTGGCAGCCGTCATCAACAGCGTGCCTTTGTTCCAGATCGCGCCGACGCCTTTGCCGGCCGCGCCGCCCGAATCGGCGGAGCCACCCAGGCCCCCACCGCCACCACCGCCGCCACCGGCAGCGATGTTGTTGGTAATCACCGACGTGCCGACAACGGTCAGTGTGCCGGTGCTGCCGTTGTAGATACCGCCGCTGGCCGAGGCGCCCGCCCGGCCAGGTTTGTCCCAACCGGAGCCGCCGCCACCGCCGCCAATGGAAATCGTGCCATTGTTTGCCGTACCACCGGCGCCGCCATTGCTGTAGTTGGCCGCGCCCACGCCGCCCGCGCCGCCGGTGCTGCTGCCGCCCCTGCCGCCCATGTAGTTGGGGTTATAGCCGCCGCCGTTGCCGCCGGTGTTGGCACTGCCGGAAGTGCCGCCATACACGCCTGTACCAAAGCCGGAAGTACCACCGTGACCACCGGCTTGCCCGCCGAGCGCGCCGCCACCGCCACCGCCGCCACCGACCGCGCCACCGACATAAGGCGCAGTAACCCCGCCACCGCCACCGCCGCCCGAGGCTGCGTTGCTGGTCACCGTGACATTGGTCAAGGTCAGGTTACCGTAGTTGACAATGCCGCCGCCCATGGCCGCCGTTCCGTCGGTCCCCGCCGCAGCGCCGTTGCCGGCGGCCAGGCCCTTGGTGATGATCAGCCCATCCAGGGTCGCGGTGACGCCGGAGTTGACCCTCAACACCTGGGTTTTGTACTGCCCGCTGATGGTCACGTCTGCCACACCATCATTGTTGCGATCGCCGTCGATGGTGAGGTTCTTGCTGATGATCAGCTGGCTGTTGAGGTTGATCGTCATGTCAGCACCGAAGGCCACGGTATCCCCCGACACCGCGGAGCTCAGGGCCTGCCGCAAGCTGCCGACACCGCTGTCGCCATTATTGAGCACCGTGACCGTCGCCAGGCTGTACTGATACCCCGACATGCTCCCGTAGGCCAGCGCGGTGCGGCTCTCGATGGAGCCGGTGGCGATTTCCAGGGTCCAGTCGCTGCCCGCGCCGGTGCGGTTGCTGGACGCGGCAATATCGCGCCCGGTCAGCTGCGCCAGCGAGTCGACAAAGTTGACGCCCCTATCGCCCGCTGCCGTGTTGCAGGCGTAGATCAGGATGTCGCCGCCGACGTTCATGTCCTGCCCGATCTGCGCCAGCACCTCGCTACGAGCTGCGATGTTGTCTGCCGATAAATAGGTGTTGCCCAGCCACAGGTCACCCGAGTTGCCGTGGGCGATGATCTGCACCGAGCTGACGCCCTGGTGGCTGCCCAGGTAATCGGCGATCTGTTGCAGGCCGTCCTTGCTCGCATCCAACTGCACCACCTGGGTGCCGGGGGCGACGCCTTTGAGCAACTCGGCGGAGTCCTTGACCCGTGCATCGACGAATACGACTGACTCACCCGGCACAGTGACCGGGGCCGGAGTCACGGGTGCATCGGTTTGCCCGTGGGTTTCGCCGACGGCGCCGGCGTGCTCGGCGGTCGGCGCCTTGGCGGCCGCATCGGCAGCCGTGGCATGGCTGTCGGCCTGCGCCACATCAGCCACCGTGGCGGCGACCGCGCCGTCGAACAGCATGCGCGGTTCCAGGGACATGATCATCGGCGTCGCCTGCGTGCGCGCGCGCGTTGTCGTTTGCCGTGCCTTGCCTTTGCTCCACCACATGCTGCTCACCCGCTTGTCGAATGCTGATACCCACAAATAAAAAAACCGCGATCAACTGATCGCGGCGTCGGCTTTGGTGCGAATCACATTGGCAGCGCTCAAGCTGCCGTCACGCCAGAAATCCATATGGGCGAACTGCTCGAACAGATCCGGCGGCAGCAGGCTGCGCCGCGCTTGCAACGCCACCTGTGGTTTGACCCGATGCAGACCGGCTACGCCCAGGTCCTGGTCGAAATCCGGTGCGTCGTAGCTGAGGTTGTCGAAGTCATGCTCGAACCACGGCTCACCGATGAATTCGTAGACCAGTCGCATGACCCGCTCGGGGGCCTGGGCCAGCAGGTCGTAGTCGACGATCAGCATCGAGCCGGCGTGTTCACCGTAGTACGCCTCTTTGAGCGCCGACCATGCATACCCGACCATGCGGTTGCGCTGGGCCAGGGTCTCGACACGGCTGTACACCGTGTTGCGCTCGACATCGTCGTTGAACAGCTTGGTATTTTCGAAGGGATTGGCGCGGTACAGGCGCTCCAGGCTGTCCATGATCCATGCGACGTTGCGCACGCAGGCGATGACTTTGGCTTGGGGAAACAGGTCATGCAGCGCCGGCATGCGCGCGCACCACTGGCGATTGGTGTCGAACACCACGGGCGTGGCGGTTTTGTCGGCGTAGTAGGAATCGAACAGGCCGCGCAGCAGGCGGCGGCGGGTGTCGGCGTCAATCACCGAGCCAAATTCACTGCCGGCGCTGCACTGCGCCAGCACGCCATTGAATAGGAGGCCCACGGGGCTACTCATGCCCGCATGAAAGCGCGGGTTCTGCAGCAAGATGGCAGAAAGCAAGGTCGAGCCGGAGCGCGGCAAGCCGGAAATAAAGTGATACGGCAATCCATTCACCACTTTGTAGGACAATTCCTTTGTCACCAAGATTAGCTCAGGATTGCTACAGCCACTAGTATGAAATTGCCACTACTCGCATCCGATTTAATACTGTTTCGAAATTAACGGCACCCTTCAGGCTGCATAGAGTCGGCCCCACACACAGCAAAAACAGCCGCGCCCGCGCACCGCCGCCATCTTGCTGCAACACTTGGCGCCAACCGTCGGGAATCGGCGCGAAATCATCCGGCATTTCGTTGCTACTGATCAGCCAGACACGGCGGGTCTGGGCGGGTAAAGCCGACAGACGGTCGAGGTAAATGCGTCCACCGTCCTGATCCACCAGGGTGCCGAAACCATAGGCGTTTGGCCGGGTCGGTGTGCCGTCGGGCTTGGGCGGAGTGTAGAGCTGCAACTGGGCGTCGGTCTGGTCGTAATACACGTAGCTCAAGTACCACATCATGTCGCTGAGCACGATGCGATCGCCTTCCTGGTAATTGCGATTGACGAACTCCACCGGCACGTTGAATTGGTCATGCACATCCACCGTGGCGTTGTTCTTCAAACCCAGCAGCTCAACGCCGACAAATACCACGAGCAACGCCGCCCCGAGCCACGACAGGCGCGTCGGCAGACGCTCGATGGCCAGGGCAATGAGCATTGGCAAGCCGAGGGCATACACCGTCAGGTAACGTTCGATGAACACAGGCGATACAAACGACACGCCGTATACCACCAGCAGCGGCAGCATAAAAAACAGCGCCAGCAGACAGGCCGGAGAGTAACTATCCCGTTCCTTCCAGACGGTCACCGCGACCGCCGCCACCAGCGATAGCGGAAACAGCCAGAACAGCGGTGCCCAGAAGCCGACACCTTCATCCTGCAGCACGAACTGCCAGATCATCGAAGGCACAGAGGTCAGCGTGACCGGGTCTTCCCAGCCAATATCACCGCCGACCTTGAGCTGTTCGACATGCTGAACAAGATCCAGCAGGTTCGGCAGCCAAGGCAGGTACAACGCGACAATCGCGGCATTTGCGCACCACCACACCGGACGCGTGAGCAGGCGCTGGCCGGGCGCCTGGGAGCGGCACAACACGCCCAGCCAGGCCCAGTGCACCAGCACGCACAACGCTGTGAAGTAGTGGGTATAAAAACCGGCCGCCATCAACAACACATAAGCCACCAGGCACCGCGTGCGCTCGGGCTGGCGCACCCAGTACACCAGCGCCAGCGTGGCGCCCAGCAGCCACACGGCCAGCAGCGAATACATGCGCACTTCCTGGCTGTAGCGCACGGCGCTTGGGAACAACGCCAGCAGCACGCCCGCCAGCGCGGCAGCGCGGCGTGTGGACAGTTGCCGCATCAGCCACACGCCCAGGCCCACGGCGACCACGCCGGGGATCGCACTCATGGCACGAATCGACCAGATGCCGTCGCCAAACAGCTCGATCCAGCCACGTAACATGAAAAAGTACAGCGGCGGGTGCACGTCATGGGCCGCGTGAAACCACAGGTCGTCTACGGCATATTCGCTCAGCAGCAGGCTCGAACCTTCGTCGCCCCAGATCGCCGCGGCCGTCAAGCCATAGAACCGCGTGGCTATGGCCAGCGCGAGGATCGGCACCCACCATAACCGGCTCAGCCAACGGCTGCCTTCCCAGGCGCCCGCTACGGCAAATGGGCCCACTTTTTCGTCTTGCTCGACCACAGACCGTCGCACCTCAAATCCCCTGATACCGCCGGTTTCCCGGGTAAACGCCACACATGCGCAAACACGCGCAACTCTAGGGCAAAAGCCCAGGTTTCGCTCGCGGTTTCGCAACCGTTGGGCGTAGCGCAAATGTGCGTCTACGCTTTGCGATGGCGCCCGATCGATAGGCGTCGTCCAAGACCCTAGAGCTCACACAAGGATTCGCGACTCATGGAAGTATTTATCGGCACCATCCAGTCTTTTGCCTTTAACTACGCACCCAATGGCTGGGCGTTATGCAATGGCCAGATCGTGGCTGTGCAACAGAACGCCGTGCTGTTTTCGTTGATTGGCACCTTCTACGGCGGCAACGGTCAGTCCACCTTCCAACTGCCGAACCTGCAAAGCCGCGTGCCGGTGGGCATGGGCCAAGGCACGGGGCTGTCGCCCCATGCGATCGGTGCATTCTCGGGCAGCGAGTCGGTCACGCTGCTGGCCGGCAACCTCCCCGCCCACACCCATGGCGCAGGCACACTCGCAGGCAACACCACGGTGCAACTGACCAGCGTAGTCAGCAACCCAGTAACGGTGCCTACGCCTACCAATGCCTACATCGGCGCCTCTGGCCCAGGACCGGGCAGCGCTACGATCTATTCCGATCAACAAGGCGCCAACCCGGTACCACTCAAGGGCGTCACCAGCGCTTTGAGCGGCGAGACGGCCAGCGCCGGCCAGAGCCAGGCCGTTGGCATTATGAACCCCTATCTGGCGATCAACTTCAGCATTGCCTTGGAAGGACTTTATCCTTCACGCCCATGATGCCCCCCGGCCGAGGCCCATGGGCCTCGGCACTTCCGATGCGGAGCCGAACCATGTTGAATCAGGTCACCCTCGAACACTTTCGCCCCTTGCTGACCCAGCCTAGCGTGCTGTACCTGCCGGATGGCTCGGCACTTCAAATTCAGGTCCAGGGGCTGCGCCCGTCGCCACAGTCCGGTTTCCCGGGCAGCGTACGCGAGGGCTTCAGTGTGTCTCTCAACAGCCTCGGCCCGACGGAGTTCGTCGACGGTTTATGCCGCATGCCCTTGCCGGATGTGTGCCTGGAACACGTGTTCGTGTCCCGCGAGCCCGCCATGGGGCGTGACGGCGAGCGCGGTTACTTTTGCATCGTGTTCAACTGAGGCGGGTACCACACCAACCGCTGCGCCGCCGGTGTCTGTTCTTCCACACGAAACCCCAGCGCCAGGTAATGCTGGCGCGCATGGGGGTTGCTCGCCCACACCACCGTCGCCACCGGACAGCACACTTGGGTGGCGGCCTGCTGAACGCTATGCAGCATCGCCCGACCAAAGCCCTGGCCACGTGCGGCGGGGATAAGCGCCAGGTACAACACTCGAATTTCATTGGCGCCGAAGTCGGCACTCAAGGCACCGATGGGCGTGCCGAGCTTTTCCACCACGTAATGCAGGGCCCCTGGAAACTGTTGGTCCATGCCCCGCTCCTGCACCTGGAACTGCTGGGCGATGACCTCTTCTACCTTCTCTTGCTCGCCGTCGATCCACTGCAGATCCGCCCGCGCCGAATGGTAGAGCTTCTGCAAAAACGGCCCGTCGCTGGCCCGTGACGGGCGCATCGCTAAGCCCTGCGCCAACCCGCCCTGATTGTTCATCATCGTCTGCACTCCTTGTCAGAATCCGCTTTCCCTAACGCCCAACGCCACCGCTCGACGCCAGGCCGTGCCCAGCACCGACTCGCTGCGTCCTTGCAATAGCACCACGCCGCGCAACGGCTGCCGGGGGGTGTCGATCGTCTGCAGGCTTTTGAGACGCACGCCGTATTGCGCCTGTACCGGCGCAGGACGCTGGTTTTCGTCGCGGCGTACGGCTATTGGCCCGTGATGGTCGGAGGTCAGCGCCTCCTGATCCAGATAAGCCACGCCGTTTGCGTCAACGTCGGTCAATTCAACGGGGATCGCGGCGCGCATCGGGTCATCGGCGATAAACCGCCCGGTCGCCCCTGGTCCGACTCGCCACAACTCGGCCTCGGCCAGGTAGCCACGCAGGCGCGCGCCATCCTCCACCACCTGCACCAGCGCATCCTTGGGCGACAGCCAGCGACCCACGTCCAATTGCGGCAATACATCGCGCACGGTGCCCGCATGGGGGGCGCGCAACAGCAGGCGTTCGCGTTGGGCAGCGAGGCCGCGGTATTCGGCCAGGGCCTGGGACAGGCGCTGATCGATGATCCCGGCGTCGGCCGCCGTTTCACTGCGTCCAGCCTGGCGGCGCATCTGCAATTGCAGGATCTCGACTTCGCGCCGCACGATGCTTTGGCGCGCGTCGAGGTCCGGCGATTCCAGTTCGATCAGCACCTGGCCCTGGGTCACCGCCTGCCCGTCCACCACCCGCAATGCCTTGACCCGCGCCGCCACCGGCGCATGCAAGGCACTGACACGACCCGCTTCGAGCATGCTCGGCAGTTCCACCGCGCTGCGCCACGGCACCACCAGCGCCAGCACGATCAGCCCCAACCCGAGACTGCTAAGCAACACCCGGGGCGCATGGGCCTGGCTGCGACGGCTCCACCATTCGTGCCATTCCTTGTAGATCGGCAGGCAGATAAACCACACCAATTCCACCAGCATCAGGAAGATTCCGAGCAGCTTGAAGAACAGGTGATAGACCGCCAACGCGATCCCCAGAAACAGCGCCGCACGCCACAGCCACGCCAGGTAGCCCCACCACAACAGGCGTCGCTGCAAAGCCGGCGACCACGGCTCCGGGGCCGGTTCGCCATAGCCGAACAGCAGTTCGCGCAGACGCCAGCGGCACAGCGCGAAGGCACGGCCTTGCAGGTTGTCCACGCCCCATAAATCGCTGATCAAAAAGTAACCATCAAAGCGCATGAACGGGTTGAGGTTGATCGCCAGGGTGGTCAGCCAGGTGGCGCTGGCCAGCATGAACGCCGCCGTGCGCGCCGGTCCATCCGGCAACAGCGACCAGGCGAGCAAGGCGATACACGCCAGCAGCAGCTCGGCCATCACCCCGCCGGCCCCGATCATCAAGCGGGCGCGGCGATCATTGACGCGCCAGGCGTCGCTGACGTCGGTGTAGAACATCGGCAACAGCACCATGAAGGCCACGCCCATGCTTTGCACCCGACAACCGGCGCGCTTGGCCATGAAGGCATGGCCGAATTCATGGCACAACTTGGCGAAGAACAGTGCCACACCAAACGCCAGGGCGCCGCCGAGGCTGAACAGGTGCGGGAACGTCGCCAGGAAGCGCTGCCAATCGCGCGCCACCAAAAACACCCCAAGACCGAGGGTCATCGGCAAACCGTAGCGCAACAGGCCCGGACCAAACCGCGCCAACCACGGCCAGGCGCGATTGAGGAACGTGTCCGGGCGCCACAGTGGGATGCGGAAAAACAGGTATTGATGCAGCAGCACCTGCCACAGGCCCTGCTTCTGGGCGGCGGCTTTATACAGATAGCTGGCGCGTTGCTCGGGGTCGAGGGCAGCGATCAGGTCGTGGGCGCGTAGAAAACTCAGCAGCTCGGTGACTTCGCTGTTCCCCAGGGGCAAGCCCGGCTCGCGGTTGGCAGCTTGCAGGACTTTTTCCGGGTCGCCCAGGGACCAATGCCGCAACAGACGGATGGCCGTGGCGCCCAGCTTGAAATAGCGCCCACGCACTGGGTCGGCGAGGGTCCAGCGCGGCGAGCCATCCAATGCCGCGCCGGCGCTGGACAGTTGCAGGTCGTCACGCAGCTTGGGCAGGCTCATCAGAGGCCCACGCTTTGGCGCAGGCCCGCCAACGGTCGCCGCAGCAGGTACAGGGCCAGCGGCGCGCGGTCGCCATACAGCTTCGCAGTGCCACGCAGGCCGATCCGCGGCGGCGCGTCATCGAACTGCGCATCCAAGCGATAGGCCAACTGCCCGCCCGGCGTGGGCTGCGCTTCGTACGCGGCGCGTTGCAGGGTGGCGAGGTGACGTTGCAACGGGTCGCTGTCGAGGAATAGCGCGACCTGCGCGTCGGGCGCCAGGGCAATCGCATCGCCTACCGCCAGTTCGATGCGCAACTCGGCCTGGCCGGGGTCGGCGATCTGCAACAGGCGCTCGCCGGTTTGCACCGGTTTGCCGGTCCAACGCTCGGCGTCGGCAAACACCGCGATGCCGTCGCGCTCGGCGCGCACTTCGCTGCGCTTGAGCAGCTCGCGGGCGTAGTCGCGTTCGGCGCGTTTTTGCTCGACGCGCGCGGCCAGCAAGTCGATGCGCGAGCTGGATTCGGCATCGGCAAAGGCACGCTGGGAATTGGCCTTGAGCTCCGCCTCCGCCACACCTAGGGCCCGCGCCGCCACGTCCGCCTGGGCGGTCAGGGTAGTGCTTTCAAAACGCAGCAGCAGGTCGCCGGATTTCACGCTCTGGTTGGGTTTAACCAAGAACTCGGCAATCACCCCATCCAAGGGTGCCGCGACGACTTGTCCAGCCAGCGGCACCACTTCGGCGGGCGCCAGCACCGACTGGCGCACCGGGATAAGCAACATCAGCAGCAACCCGACCCCCACCGCCACCTGACGTTTGCGGGTCAGGCGCAGGCGCCACGGCTGGCGCGGTTGCAACGCGTGCCAGGCATGGCTGTAGGTGTCGCCCAATTGCGCCAGCAAGACTTGCTCTGCCGGGTTCCACGGCGTATCCCGCGCCAGCCACAGGCCACCAAACACCTGGCCCTGGGGGTTGATCAGCGGCAACCAGAACACGTGTTCGGCCGACAGGCTCTGCCAGTCGGCGCGCACGGCATCGCTCAATTGCTCGGCAGGCACCACGCGCGCGGTCTGGCCGAGGTCGAGCGAGTGCAACTGCCCCACCGCATGCTCGACAAACGCCACGAACGGCGCGTTCGGGTCGATGCTGCTCACTGCTGTGACCGCCTGCACCTTACCGGCAATCAACAATGCAGCGTGGCGATAGCCGAACAGCGCTTGCCCATCGTTGACCAAGCTGTAGGCCAATTGCTCAGTGGAGCGGGCGGCGCGGGTCTGGCGTTCGAGGTCCAGAAATTGCGCGAACACCCGCTCGGTGTTCCCCGCCATGGGTGCGTTCATTGCAGTTGCGCGAAGTGGGCGGTGCCGCTCATACCCGCCATCAAGCCGGTGGCATTGGGCAAGGTGGCGACCAGCAGCAGCGTCTGACTGCCCTCGTCGATGCGTGCGCCCTGGCGTTTGACGGTAGCGCTGAACGCCTGGCCAGTTTCATCCGGAGTAAAACTGAACGTCTGCCCCGGCTTGAGCTTGCCCATCCAGCGCGACGGCACCAATAGGTGAATTTCCAGGCTGCGGTTATCGACGATTTCCAGCAGCGGCGCGCCGGCCGAGACGCTTTCATAGCGTTGCACTTTGCGCTGCACCACTTGACCGTCATACGGCGCCAGCACATTGCAGCGTTTGACTTGTACCTGGTAGACCTGGGACTGGGCCTGGGTCTCGCTCAACCGCGCTTCGGCGCGGGCCACTTCAAAGCGTCCGACTGAATTGAGCGCCGCCAACTGTTTGTTGTGCGCCAGTTCTTCCCCGGCACCACGGCTGGCGGCTTGGGCGGCGTTCAATTGGGCCTGGTAGGCCGAACAATCGAAACGCGCCAGAGTGTCGCCTTTTTTGAACGTCTCGCCCTCGCTGAACGGCAACTCGACGATGCGCCCGGACAGCTCACTGGCCAGCATCGCCTGGTCGCGGGCACGCAACACGCCCCGCGCTTCGCTGTCGGCACTGGCGGTGGTCGCAGGCGAATGATCCAACAACGGGTCTTCGGCCATGGCCAGCTGAGCCACGCCCAATATGCCGATAAAACCCAACGCCCATCCATGCAATTGCTTCATATGGTCGACTCCCTGACGATGACCGCAGTCTAAGTCAGCGAAATTAAATTGCCACTACCCCCAATCGGACAAATCGGCAAATTGTGTAGGCAGTCACCAAAGCAATTGTCAGATCAAGCTATGATTGCGCCCCTCCAAGCACCAGGATCAAGGACACCTCATGCGCATCGGTTTTTTGTCACCTCTGGCACTGGCCCTGCTGGCCGGTCTCTCCGTGCAGGCCCAGGCCAGCTCCGACGATTCGTGCTACCCCGACTGGCGTGTTTCCCGCGACACCCTCGACCCGTGCAGCAACCAGCCTTTCCTCAGCCCTGGCAACGACAGCCGGGTCAACCTGCGCCTGCTGCTGGCCGACAAGAAAAATACGGGCCTGACGCCCAATGCCTTGAGCGAAGATGACCTGGCCGAGGGGTTCGGCCCTGTGCCGTTCCCGGTGTATCGCCTGACGCTGCTCGGCAGCTCGGACACTGAACCGGATGACGGCGCAGACACATCGTCCACTGCCGAACTGGACAACCTGCTGCAACCCCTGGGCATCAAGCGCGAGGACTACACCACCGCCGGCGAGGCGTTTGTCACGGGCGAGGGCAGCCGTTGCCGCAGCAACGACGACGACAGTGCCACCGCGTTTGTGCGCCAAGTGGTCAAGGCCGATATGCCGGCCGCCGAACGCGAGCTGCTGGTCAAAGCCCGCCTGCAACTGCTCACCACCTGCGAGTGGGACGGCCCGGTCGTGGCGAATGCGCAGCAACTGCAATCGACCGACGGCCAGCAGCTGTACACCTACCTGCAAGCCGCCGCCGATTTTTATAGCGGCCGTTTTGCCGAAGCCGAGCGCGGCTTCAGCGCCGCTCGCAGCAGTGCCCTGCCCTGGCTCAAGGAAGCCGCGCTGTACATGACCGCCCGCACTGCGCTGAACCAGGCCCAGGCAGACGCGTACGATGCCGACGGCGTGCCGACTCTGGCGCGTGTGGATAAGTCGGCGCTGGCCAATGCCGAGCAAGCCTTCGATAGCTACCTGAGTGCTTATCCACAAGGCGATTACAGCGCCTCCGCGCGCGGCCTGCTGCGGCGGGTCTACTGGTTGGCCGATGATGGCAGCAAACTGGCCGAGGCGTATGCCTGGAGCCTCACGCAAGCCAGCGACGCGCAGCGCAATGTGTCCGAGGATGAGCTGGTGGAAGAGGCTGACCTCAAGTTGTTGATGGTCAACAGCCAGCCAGTGAAGACGCCGATGATCCAACTGGTCAGTGACCTGATGGTGATGCGCGGCGGCAACCAGCCGACCTTGTCCCGCGCAGACCTGGAGAAGCAAAAGGCACTGTTTGCCAGCGAACCCGAACTCTACGATTACCTGCTGGCGGTGTGTGCGTTGTACATCGAGCACCAGCCGGATGCCGCTTTGAAGCAGCTGCCGCAAAGTGTGCCGTCGAGTCTGAATTACTTCGCCTTCAGCCAACAGACCCTGCGCGCCCTGGCGCTGGAAGCCAAGCAAGATTGGAAAGGCGCCCAAGCGCTGTGGCTGCAATTGCTGCCACTGGCCAAACTGCCGTTGATGCGCGATCAACTGGAATTGGCCCTGGCCATGAACTACGAGCGCAGCGGCCAGTTGGCCGAAGTGTTTGCCGCCAACTCGCCGATCAACGCCAAGCAAGTGCGCTACAGCCTGTTGCGCAACGTCGCCGGTCCGGAGCTGCTGCGCCAGCAGATTTCCCAGGCCAGCGATCCGGTGGAGCGCCAGACTGCGCAATTCGTGTTGCTCTACAAAGACCTGCTGCGCGGCCAGTTCGCCACCTTTGCCGAGGACTTCAAGCAACTGCCGACCCCAGCGCCCGAAGATAAGTTGAGCAGCAGCCTGGGCTATGTCTACAGCGAAGGGCAGACGTTGAAGCTGTTCCAGTGGAACGGCGAGAAAGCTGCCTCGGGCTACACCTGCCCGGCCATCGCGCAAACCGCCGCGACCCTACAAACCGAGGCCAAGAACCCCCAGGCCCTGAACTGCCTCGGCGAGTTCATCCTGCGCAACAACCTGGACAGCATGCCGCTGGAACAAGCGCGCGCCGCCGGCAGCCTGGGCAGCACCGCGTCGGACTTCAAAGGAACCACTTTCTCGCGGCTCGACGGATACAAGCAGGTGATCAATGACGCCAAGGCGCCGAAGACGGACAAAGCCTATGCGCTGTTCCGCGCCATCAACTGCTACGCGCCGGCCGGCTATAACAGCTGCGGTGGGCAGGACGTTGAACCGGCCGTGCGCAAAGCCTGGTTCCGCCAGCTCAAAAGCGGCTACGCCGACACCCAGTGGGGCAAATCGCTGCAGTACTACTGGTGAAACACTTGTGGCTAGGCTTGCTGCTACTGGCGAGCCCGGCCTTCGGTGCCGTTGACGCCCGCGACTATGACGCCTTCTGGCTGTGGAGCGGCGTCAAGTCCCAAGCGGTGCTCAAGCAGGCCAAGACCCTCTACATCCTGCAGGGCCAGATCAACTCTACCCGCCGCGCCCCCCAGCGCGGCGTGCAGCTGATCGCCCAGGGCATGAGCGTACCGCGCCTGACCCAGGGCGAGGTTTGGGTGGTATACCGCGCCCACACCCTGCGCTGGCCAGAACCGATCTACACCCAGCTGCTCGGCCAGGTGCAACGCTGGCGCGACGCGGGCAACCCGGTGATAGGTATCCAGATCGACTTCGACGCCCGTACCCAATACCTGCACGAATACGCCGACTTTCTGCGCGACCTGCGCCAACGCCTGCCCGCCGACCTGCGGCTGAGCATCACCGGCCTGATGGACTGGAGCAGCAACGCCGACCCAGCCGCCATCGCCCAGCTCAAAGGCGTGGTGGATGAAGTGGTGGTGCAGACCTATCAAGGCCGCCACAGCATCCCGGATTACGCCGCGTACTTGCCGCGGATGAATCGGCTGGGGTTGCCGTTCAAGATCGGCTTGATTCAGGGCGGTGAATGGCAGGCGCCGGGGTATTTGCAGAGCAATGAGTGGTTTCGGGGGTATGTGGTGTTTTTGCAGAATCCTTGATTCCTTTCTTGACAGGGCTCTCCCTCCATGCAAGAAATCGTCCACGGTCCATGGACAGTGGACAGCCGCTTCAGGGAGCCCTATGAAAAGTCAGGATATCGTTATCCTCTTCAAACTGATTAGCCTGGAACTACAGGCGGTGAAAGAGCGGGCCACCGGAAAAGAGGCCGAAACGCTTGTTTTCCTTGCAGGTAGTGAGTGGAAAGGTTGGGAGGATAGCGACGGTGACACGCTCCCGACTAACAGTGATAGCTACTCCGTTCGAGCACTGTCTGCGTCGTTGGCGTTGAGCAAAAGCGAGGTATCGAATTCTCTGAATCGCTGTCGAGAGATCGGCCTTATTCACACGAACCGCCTCAGCGGGCAGCCTCTGGTAAGAAGAGAAGCCCTTCTGGACTTCGTGAAATATGGCATTCGCTACGTATTTCCCGCAAAGCCTGGCGCCGTCGTTCGTGGAATTCCAACAGCATTCGGGGCCCCTATCCTGACGGGCAAAGTCATGAGCGGTGGCGATCTCATCCCCGTGTGGCCAGACGCGTATGGCAAAAGCAAAGGTCAGGAAATCGCGCCCTTGTACAAAACTGTTCCTGGGGCGGTAAAAAAAGACGAGCTTCTCTATCACTTCCTGGCTCTAGTCGATGCAATTCGCATCGGCGGACCGCGCGAGACCAAGGTAGCCGATGCACTGCTGAGGGAGTTGATCCTTTGAATTCAGTTCGGGAAATGATGTTGCAAATGCTTGAAGCGGTCGCCGACGCATTGGGGGCAGAGCTACCCCAGCAAGTGGCCTTTGTCGGTGGGTGTACAACCGTCCTGTTGATTACCGACGAATACACATAAGAATCCATTCGCGGTACCGATGACGTGGATCTGGTCATCCACCTGACCAGTACTGCCGCTTGGTATCGGCTTGAAGAAACCCTTAAAACCAAAGGGTTCAAAAATACAGGCCAGGACACGGTCACCTGTCGCTTGCGTCTAGGAGCGCTGAAAGTCGATTTCATGCCAACCGATGAAAAAATACTGGGGTTCTCCAATACTTGGTTTGTCGGAGGGCTGGAAAATGCGATTGATTACACATTGCCTAATGGAACGCCTATCAAGGTGTTCGCAGCCCCTTGGTTTCTTGCCGCAAAACTCCAGGCATATCTAGGCCGGGGCAAGGGCGACCTACTGATGTCCAACGATATTGAAGACATCATCGCTCTGCTGGATGGTCGGGAAGAGCTAATTGCAGAAACAAAACACGCACCTATCGAGCTACGACGCTTTGTGGGCGAGGAGCTCTCGTCTCTGCTCAGACTCACTGCGTTTCAGGATGTGATTCAAAGCACCGCTCAAGACCCCGATCGAGAAACGTTGATTTACGAGCGCCTCGATAGACTGATTGAGTTCGGGGTGCGCATTTGATCCTGCATTCCAGTGTCAGTCGGCAAGGTATCCACAGAGCAGAAAACCGTGACGCCTGCGGTTCGGCACGCAATGCAGATTCATATCTCTACGTGATTGCCGACGGTACGTCCAAACCAGGCAGTGGCGAGTTGGCGCGAGCCCTGAGCCACCATCTGCTGGACACCTTTTCTCACTCAGCGACTGCCGTCGCGGCCTGCACAGATAAGGCTTTGGCGCTGACACTCACATCACTCAATCGAGTGCATTCAAATCTATGCCCGGACTTCCCCTTTGCCGCCGCCAGCTATCTTGCGCTCCTGGTAGTCGGTCAAACCGCCATATCCATTCATGCAGGCGACTGTTGCCTTGGATATCTGGAAAAAGGTCAGCATCTGAATTGGATAAGCCCACCCCACTACGGCCCCAACTGGAAAGGTGATCTGAGCCATTCACTCATCGCCAACAGCCCTGCGCGGAAAACTCTGCTCAACTGCATGAGCTACCGCCGCCGCCATGAGCCTCACATTCAATCCTTGCAGATAATCAAAGACACAACATGGATCATGGCGACGGATGGGTTCTGGGCCGAACTGTCTGTCCAGAACCAACTCAGGGCCATTGCACAGCAAACCCTTGACGGCTGTTCAACTCACGACGACACCACCTTCATGCTGTTGCGATCTTAGGCACCTGGCTACCAGTCGTACGTCAGGCTCGACACCGCCGTCCGTCCTTGCCCGTAATAGCAATCCAGATCGCTGGTGCACTGCGAAACGTAGGTCTTGTCGGTGAGGTTCTGCACGTTCAGCGCCAGTTTCACGCCTTTGAGTTTCAGCGGCGAGCGGCTTAGGTCGTAGCTCAGGCTGGCGTCGTAGACGCTATACGAGGGCACGCTGAAGGCGCCTTCGTAGTAGTCGCCCAGGCTTTGGCGGGCGTAGCGCACACCCAGCCCCGCGCCGAGACCAGCCAGCGGGGTGTCGCCAAGCACGGTGTAATTGACCCACATCGACGCCGTGAGCGGCGAAATGCCTGCGGGGTGGCGGCCTTGGCGACCGTCGTTGTCCTTGGTGTATTTGATGTCGTTACGCGAGGCCGACGCGATGATCTCCCAAGCGTCGCTGAGGGCCGCCTTGGCTTCCAGCTCCACGCCGCGTGAGCGCATGGCGCCGCTTTGGGTGCTGTAGGTGGTGTCCACCGGGTTGGTGGTGAGCACATTTTCCTGGTCCAGCTGATAGACCGAGACCTGCACAAAACTCTTCTGCCCGGGCGGCTGGTACTTCACGCCGACTTCGTACTGGTTGCCGGTAGACGGCTCGAACGGCTTTTTATTTACGTCGGTGCCCGCCAGTGGCAGGAAGGATTCCGTGTAGCTGACGAAGGGCGCCAGGCCGTTATCGAACAGGTACACCAACCCCGCACGACCGGTGAACGCCTGGTCTTTGCTGGCAAAGCGCGTATCGGTCAAGGGCTCTTTGTTCACGACGTTGGCCCAGTCATAGCGCCCGCCCAGGACCAGCGCCCATTTATCCAACTTGATCTGGTCCTGAACGTACAGGCCGGTCTGGGTGATGGTGCGATCCCACCGATATGGCTGGCCAAAATTCAGGCGCTGCCCATAGACCGGCTTGAACAGGTCGATGATCGGCGGGTTGCGGTCATACAGGCCATGGAACAGCGAGCCGGAATGGTAGTAATCCAGGCCCAGGATCAGGGTGTGGGACAACGCGCCTGTGTCGAATTCGGCCTGAGCGATGCTGTCCACGCCAAACACTTTGTTGTTTTGCGCCCAGTCCACACCGAAGCGTTGCAGGTAGCGCTGGTCCTGCACACCGGTGGCCGGGTTGGCGACGAAACGGTAGCCGTGCAACGGCGCGGTGTAACGGTCGTCCACCTCGGCGTAGCGCGCATTTTGTTTGAGGGTCCAGGTGTCGTTCAGGCGATGGGAAATCTCGTAGCCCAGCACGTACTGCTCGCGGTTGTATTGGTTGACGCCGGGCTCGCCGATAAACACATCGCGCTTGATCTTACCGTTGGGGTTGGCCCACAAGGTGCCGGACGCCGGCAGGCCTTGGGCTTCGGGCACACCTTTGTCTTTCTGGTACTGGGCGAACAGCGTCACATGGGTGTCGTCGTTGGGGCGCCAGGTGAAGCTGGGGGCGATGAACTGGCGTTTGTTCTCGACGTAGTTGATCTCGTCCTGCCCATCGTTGGCCAGGCCGGTCAGGCGATACAGAAATTGCCCTTGCTCATCCAGCGGACCGCTGAGGTCGATGGCCGCGCTTTTATGCTCGTAGGTGCCGGCTTCCAGCACCACTTGGTGTACCGGGGTTTCGCTGGGGCGCTTGCTGACCATATTGACGATACCGCCCGGCTGGTTTTGCCCGTACAGCACCGAAGCCGGGCCTTTGAGGACTTCAATGCGCTCCAAGGAATAGGGCTCGATTTGCAGCGCGCCGCCAGTGCTTCCACCGCCATAGGGCAGGTGCAAACCGTCGAGGTACAGGGGTGTGGGCGAGAAGCCCCGCGAGGTGGGTTCATCGAACAACTTGACCCGGTCGGCGAAGCCGCCGGCGCTCATGCCCGGCGTGTACAGCAATGCCTGGGTGACGCTCTGGGCACCGCGCGCCTTGATCTCGGCGGCAGTGATCACGTTGATGGTCTGGGGGATTTCCACCAGCGCCGAATCGGTCTTGCTGCCGGAGGCGCTGCGGGTGGCAACGATGCCGTCCACCGGGCCCCAGGCGCTTTCCTCGGCTTGTTGGGCGCTGATCTGGGTAGCCCCAAGTTGCAACGTGCCGTCAGACGCGCTCGCCTGCAACGACCAACCGCCCTGGGATTGCATCGCCACCAAGCCGCTGCCCGCCAGCAACCGCTCCAGACCGGCCCCCACCGCATAACGCCCTTGCAGACCGGCGCTGCGCTTACCTTCCGTAAGCGTGGCATCAACCGACAACAAGATGCCCGAGGCACTGGCGAAACGGTTCAACGCCTGGTCGAGACTGCCCGCCGGGATGGCGTAGGTACGCACTTCTTCATTGGCTTCGGCGGCATAGGCCAAGGTCGGCAGCATCGGCGCGGTCGCCATCAGGCCGACAAACAGACCATGGCGCAGGGCGCGGGCCAAGGGTTGGATTGGGCGGTGCGGCATTGCAGGACTCCCCGTGAGAACGCTTCTTGATTGGCTTTCAAGAGGTATCCCGAACGGGATGGAGAAACCGACAAGCGCCAGAGAAAATATTTTCAGACACGAGCCTTGATCGTCACCCAGTAGCGGGTAACTGCCTGGACGTGCACCGGCAACGAGCGCTCCAGGGCGGCAAGGATCGCGTCGGTATCGTTCAACGGAAAAACACCGGTGAGTAACAGCCCGGACACGGCCGGATCGCATCGCAACAGGCCCGGACGATAGCGACTCAGTTGCGTGACAAATTCGCCCAGCGGCTGGCGTTCGGCGATCAGCCGATGCTCAGTCCAACTGCTGCCGTTGGCGCCCACCGCAGGTAACGCAAGGGTCTGGCGCTGATCGAACCACAGGCTGTCACCGGCGTTCATCTGCACCGCAGCGCCGTGCACCGGGGTTACGCGCACGCGGCCTTCGTACAGGTCGACACGGCTGCCCTCGCCCAGTTCGCGCACGGCAAAGCGAGTGCCCAGCGCCTGCACATCGCCGGCCGCCGTTTCCACGATCAGCGGGCGCAGTGCATCGTGGCCGCTGGTCAGCAGGATCTCGCCTCGGATCAGGCGAATACGTCGCTCAGTGGCGCTGAAACGCACATCCACTGCACTGTCGCTGTTGAGGTCCAGACGCGTACCGTCGCTGAGGGTGACGTAGCGGATCTCACCGGTCGCCGTGCGATGTTCGGCGAATGCCGCTTGCCAAGGTTCACTACGCCGCACCAGATAGCCGCTGCCGCCGACCATTAAGAGCGCGCCGAGCAGCTTGAGGGCGGCTCGGCGCTGGGTGTCCGGCGTATCGCTTAGCACCGCGCGGGCACTGTCGGCAGGAACGCCGCCGAGGGTGTGCTGCAAGTGCTGCAAACGCTGCCAGGCGCGACGGTGTTCCTCATCGGCGGCCTGCCACTGGGCAAAAGCGTGACGTTGCTCGCCGCGCAGTTCGCCGCCCCAGTGCAGCATCAACCACTCGCTGGCTTGCTCGACAATGGCCGGGGCGATGGGTGCGTCGTGTTTCATTCTTCGTAGACCACCTGGTAACAGGCGACGATGGCGCGGGTCATGTATTTCTGCACCGAGCTGATGGTGACACCCAGGCGCTCGGCGATCTGCGCGTAGCTTAACCCCTCGAATTGCGATAGCAGGAAGGCCCGGCGCACGTTGTCGGGCATGCGGTCGAGCATGGCGTCGATCTGCATCAGGGTTTCAAGGATCAGTGCGCGGGTTTCCAGCGACGGCGACTCCGGCTCCGGCAGATGGGCGATGCTCTCCAGATAGGCGCGTTCGATACGCAGGCGCCGCCACTGGTCAATCACCAGATTGCGCGCGATCTGCGCCAGATAGCTGCGGCTTTCCTTGTCACCTGGAAAACGTCCGGACACCAACAGCCGCAGGAACGTGTCCTGGGCTACATCGGCGGCGTGCTCTCGATCGCCCAGGCGCTTGCGCAGCCAGCCTTGCAGCCAGCCGTGATGGTCGCGGTACAGAAGATGAAGCTGTTGCTGGCCGTCAGTCGCGGTGTCCATGAAAAGCTCAGATACACTATTGAGAGCAATTATCATTACACCTTATTTCGTCACTGACAAAACTCTTTGTCGATCAGCCCCCTGCCGTTTGCAGCGGATATACCGATTCCCACCCGCCCCCCAAGGCTTTGTACAACCCGACCATGGCCAGGGACACGCCGGTAGAACTCTCCACCCATTGCTCCTGGGTCGCCAGCAGCGCGCTTTGCACCGTGAGCACGTTGACGAAGTCCACCACGCCTTCGACGTATTGATGTTGCGCGGTGGTGAGGGCGATCTGGTTCTGGCGCACGGCTTCGGCCAGGCTGTCGCGGCGCAGTTGGCTGGCGTTGTAGCGGGTCAGTTGATCGTCGATTTCATGCCAGGCGCGCAAAACCGTTTGCTGGTAGGCAATCGCCGCTTCCTGCTGTTGGGCTTCGCGCAGCTCAAGCATGCCTTGCAAGCGTCCGCCATTGAACAGCGGCAGGCTCAGCTGTGGGCCGAAGGCAAAGGCGCGTGAGCCCCATGCACCGAAATCCGACAGTTGCATGGCCTGGGAGCCGAGGCTGCCGGACAAGGTGATGCGCGGGTAGAAATCGCCCTTGGCCACGCCAATGCTGGCGGTGGCGGCGTGCAGTCGTGCCTCGGCCTGGCGGATATCGGGGCGACGCTCGGCCAATTCCGACGGCAGGCCAATGGCGACCTGGCGCTGGGTTTGCGGGACGGCAGCGGCCTTGGACAACTGTGCATGCAGGGCTTGCGGCGGTTCGCCCATCAGCAGGCTCAAAGCGTTGATCAACTGATCCTGACGCTGTTGCAAGTCGGGCAGGCGCGCTTCGATGGCGGCGACCTGGGCGGCGGCTTCGGCCACATCCAAGTCAGTCGCCACGCCGTCGGCCAGGCGCAGTTGCGAGAGCTTGAGACTGTGTCGCGCCACGTCGAGGTTTTGCTCGGTGACCGCACGGATGTTCTGCACCCCGCGCAGTTGGATGTAGTCCTGGGCGGTTTCAGCCAGCACTGACAGCAGCACGGCGCGACGGTCATTCTCCGCGACTTGCAGCGTGGCGTCGGCCGCCTCGGTTTCGCGTTTGACCCGGCCCCAGAAGTCCAACTCCCAGGCGGCGGAAAACCCGGCGTCCCACTGGTTGAACGCGGCGCGGCCATTCTCGCCGGACGGGTCGTTGAGGCCCTCACCACTGTTGCGTTTGCGCTGATAGGCGCCGGTAGCGTTGACGCTCGGGTAGCGCTCGGCAGTGGTTACCTGGCGCACCGCACGGCTTTGTTGCAGACGGCTGCTGGCCAGTTTCAAGTCGAGGTTATCGCTGAGGGCGCGCCGGGTCAGGGTCGACAATTGCGCGTCGTGGAACACGTCCCACCAGCGCTCCTGCAAGGGGTCGCTGACGGCATGGCTAGCAGCCTGACGGCCTTGGGGTTCGGTCCACTGCGAGGGCTGCGCGCTGTGGGGGCGCTGGAAGTCCGGGCCGACGGTGCAGGCGCTCAGGCTGATCAGGCCGAGGGTGAGCCAGGCGAGGTGTCTCATTGCTGGGCCACCTCGCGCTGTGGCGCTACGGCTTGAGTATCGACGCTGGCTTCCACCGACATACCGACCCGCAGACGCTCGGTCAGCGGCTGATTGGGCTCAAGCACGATCTTCACCGGAATACGCTGCACGACTTTGGTGAAATTGCCGGTGGCGTTGTCCGGTTTGATCGAGGCGAAGGTCACTCCGGTGGCGGGCGCCAGGCTTTCCAAGTGGCCGTCGAGCACTTCACCGTCGAGGCTGTCGACGCGCACCTGCACGGCCTGACCGGCATGCATGTGGGACAGCTGGGTTTCCTGGAAATTGGCCACCACATACGCCTCGGCCAACGGCACCACCGCCAGCAACTTGCTTCCCGGTGTTACGTAGGCACCGACCCGTACCGCGCGCTCACCGACCATGCCATCCACTGGCGCGACAATGCGTGTGTAAGACAGCTGATAACTGGCCATTTCCAGCGCCGCTTGGGCACGTTTAAGCCCACCCTCGGCGGCATCACGCAGAGCCGTGAGGATTTCCACCTGCTTGCGCTCGGCCGCCAGCACGGCCGTGGCCTTGGCCAGGCGAGCGGTGGCCTGGTCGATGCGGGTCTTGGCTTGCTGGGCGTTCTGCACGGTGCCGGCGCCAACACCGGCCAGATGGTTGTAGCGGTTCAGTTCGTGTTCGGCGAAGGCCACTTCGGCGCGATCCGCCGCCACCGTGGCCTGAGCCTGGGCGATCACCGAGGTTTGCCGCTCCAGTGTCGCGGTGGCGTTTTTCAGTTGGGCTTGGGCCACCAGTGTGTCGGCATCGGCGGCCTGAGCGGCAGCGCGAAAATCGCGGTCGTCGATCAATGCCAGCAGTTGCCCGGCTTTGACGCGCTGGTTGTCTTCCACCAGCACCTCCTTGATAAAACCGGCCACGCGCGGCGCCACCTGGGTGAAGTCAGCGGCGACAAAGGCGTCGTTGGTGGTCTGTTGTCGGCTGCCCAACAGCCCAGGGGCAGCCAGGTACACCAGCACGCCGACGGCGAATACGGCGATGGCCGACACGGCAATTTTGTCTTTGCGTTTCATGGGAGTTCCTTTGTGCTAGGTCGGTGCGCGCGGCGGATAGATCCGCGTGGGCATCCAGAAAATCAGCAGGATCAACGCCGCCGCCACCGCGGCCATGACGTAGTACAGATCCGAAGAAGTGAGCACTACGGCCTGCTCATGCAGACGGTGCGCCAGGCCTGGGGCATCGGCGTCGGCCAGGGGCGAATTACCGAGGCCGTCCACCAGCCTGCTCGAATGAAAATGCACCCGACGGGTGGTCAGCACATCCAGCACACCCGTGGCGATCACCGCGGCGAGGCCTTTGACGGTGTTGAACCAGGCCGAGGCGAATGGGCCTTCCACCGGTTGGATACTGCCGGTGGAAAGCATCAACAACGGCAACACGGCCATGGGCTGTCCGAAGATTTGCAGCAGGTACAGCACATAGAAATCGTCGCGAATCCACGCTGAGGTCAGGTGCGCGCTGCCCACACAGGACAGCACCAGCATGCCCAGCCCCGCCCCCAGCACCCAGCGGCAATCGACCCAGCGCAGGTTGCACAGGGCAGCCACCAACGGCAGCGCGACCAGTTGCGGCAGCGCCATCAGCAGCATCAGCGGCGCGGTTTGCAGCGGCCGGTATCCCTGCACCTGGGCGAGAAAACTCGACGGGATGAGGATCACCGAAGTCAGCACCATCAGCACGCCCGCCAGCACGATCAAGGCAAACGCGAGGTTGCGCAGGCCCAGCATCTGCAGCTTGAAAAACGGCAGCGGCTGCGACCATTCGTTGAACAGGAACAGCACCAGCAACAGGCTGCCGCCACTGAGCAGGAAGGTGATCAGGCCGGACTCGAACCAGTCCAGACGATTGCCTTGCAGCACACCGATGACCAGCATGCAGATCGCCGGGAAGCCCAGCAGCAGGCCGCGCCAGTTGAATTGCTTGAAGCGCTCCAGGCGCAGCGGGTCCTGCGGTAACCCGTAGGCCACGGCGGCCATCGCCAATAGGCACGGCGCGACGATTTGCCAGAACGCCCATTGCCAGCCGACGTATTCGGTCCACAACGCCGCCAGCGGTGTGCCCAGGCTCGGGCCGAAAGTGGCGGTAAGTGCGTAACCGGCCAGGCCGTACAGCTTGACGTTGGCCGGCAGAAAACGCAGCGCCACGGTCATCAGCATCGGCGGCAGCGCGCCACCGGCCAGGCCTTGCAGGGTGCGCAGCGCCAGCAGGCTTTGGTAGTTCGGCGCGAACGGGCACAGCACCCCAAGCAAGGTGAACAACCCGATGGCCCACAAGGTGAAGCGCCGTAGGGAAAAGGTCACCGAGCACCAGGGCGCAAAGGCCATGGCCGACACGGAGGTGGCGGTATACGCGGCGACCAGCCAGGTGCCTTCATCAAACCCGATGGCGAGCGCGCCACGGATGTCGGCGAGGGCAATCTTGGTGACCATCTCGTTGAGACCGGACACCAGCACCGCCAGCAACACGCCGACCAGGCCGATGATGATGCGCGGGCCGAATACGGGCGGAGCGATGGCGGTGGGTTGGGCTGCGGCCGCAAAGGTGGGGGCAGCGAGGGACGTCATGAACAGGTAACTCGGCGTAGGGAATACCCGAGCAGTTTAATCAGGCTAACACATGACAAAAAGTTACTTATCGGCAGCTTATAAGTGCGCCAAACGCAATCCCGAACCCGGCCAAAATCTCCAGGTGGGAGGGGGCTTGCCCCCGATGCTTTGTGACAGCCACGGTTTTTTCCATCTTTACACCGCTATCGGGGGCAAGCCCCCTCCCACATTTTGACCCTGCATGATTTAGAGGTCAGGTGGGTTGAGCTTCCAGCCAGGTGGCATGGCAACTTTCACGCAGGGTCTCGCGCAGCCATTTGTGCGCCGGGTCGTTGTCGAAGCGCGGGTGCCAGGACTGGGCCAACACCAGTGTCGGCAAGGAGATGGGCAGCGGGAACGCGCGCAGGGGCAGCTTCAGTCGGTTGGCGCTGTAGAGCGCTTCCTTGGGCACCGGCAGAAGCAGGTCGGAGTCGGGCAGCATAAACATTGCGCCGTGAAACCCCGGTGCGATCATCGCCACGCGGCGCTCCAGGCCCTGGGCATTGAGGGCCGTATCGATCGGCCCACGGGCGATGCCGCGCCGCGAGATGCTGATGTGGGAATAGCTGGCGAAGCGGGCGGCGGTGATTTCTTCATCGAACAAGGGATGATCTTGCCGCGCCAGGCCGACAAAAGTAGTGGAGAACAGATTTTGTACTTTCACTTCAGGGCTGGCGGGCATGGTGTTGCTCACACGCAGGTCCAGTCGACCTTCGCGCAGCGCTTCGTCGTCGGTGTCGCCTTCGGGCACGAAACACAGCTCGCACAGCGGTGCGACGCGCTCCATGGTGTCGAACAGCCGCCCGCCGTACACACCGATAAAGAAGTCATTGGCTCGTACGCTGAAGCGCCGGCGCAAGGTACTCAGGTCCACTTGGTCGGCCGAGCGAAACAACAGCGCCGCCTGCTCGACCACGTTGCGCACCTGCTCTTGCAACTGCAGGGCCTTGGGCGTCGGCACCAGGCCACGCCCGGCGCGCACCAGGATCGGGTCGCCCACCGCTTCACGTATGCGCGTGAGAGTACGGCTCATGGCCGCCGGGCTGAGGTTCATGCGGCGCGCGGCGCCGACCACACTGCCCTCGTCGAGCAAAGCGTCGAGGGCGACCAGTAGGTTCATATCCGGTAGTTGCATGCCAAGCACTCGTAAGCGGTCAGGAGTGAACTGGGCGCAATCGTATCAGGGTGGATCTATCAGCGCTGCATGCCCCAGCGCTTGACCGTCAGCCGTTCGACGGTATCGAACACCAGGTTCTCCACCAGCAGGCCGATGAGGATCACCACCGCCAACCCGGCGAATACTTTGTCGGTGTACAGCTCGTTGCGATTCTGAAAGATGTACCAGCCTAGCCCGCCCTTGCCGCTGGTGGCGCCGAACACCAATTCGGCAGCGATCAGCGTGCGCCAGGCAAAAGCCCAGCCGATTTTCAGGCCCACCAGAATCGATGGCAGCGCCGCCGGGATCAGAATAAACAGCACAAAGCGGATACCTTTGAGGCCATAGTTGCGTCCGGCCATGCGCAGGGTTTCGGACACGCCCAGGAACCCTGAATAGGTATTGAGCGCCAGCGCCCACAGCACCGAATGCACCAGCACAAAGATCAGGCTGTTCTGACCCAGGCCAAACCACAGCAGCGCCAACGGCAGCAGCGCAATGGCCGGCAACGGGTTGAACATGGAGGTCAGTGTGCTGAGCAGGTCGCGACCCACCTGCGTCGACACCGCCAGCGTGGTCAGGGCGAACGCCAGTACGATACCGATCAGGTAGCCCTTGATCAGCACCACCAGCGAGATGCTGACTTTGCCGAGCAGTTCGCCGCTGAGCAAACCGTCGTAGAACGCGTGAAAGGTCTGCAGAAAACTCGGCAGCAGCAGGTCGTTGTCTTGATAGCGCGCAACGGCTTCCCAGAGGACAGCGAGCACGATCAGGATCAGGCCCTTGCGCAACCAGCCCTGTTGCCATAGGCGCTGGCGCAGCGGCAGGTCGCGTTCCACCGGCACGCTGAGCAGCGGTTCGAGGGTGATTTCGTATTCCTGGCGCATAATCTCCCCTTAGTACGCGATGCGGATATCGGCAAAATCCAACTCGGGTTCGGCCTCAGTGGCTTCATCGAACAACAGCCGGTGGATCCGCCGCGCCGATGCCTGGAAGTCGACACCGCCAAGGCTATGCAGGTCGTATTGATGACTGTGGATTTCCGCACGCACGCGCCCTGGGTGTGGTGACAGCAACAGAATGCGATTGTCCACCACCAGCGCCTCCTCAATGGAGTGGGTGACGAACAACAAGGTGAAGCGCACTTCCTCCCAGAGCAGCAGCAGCTCTTCCTGCATCTTGCGCCGAGTCAGGGCATCGAGGGCGGCGAAGGGTTCGTCCATCAGCAGGATTTTCGGTTGCATCGCCAGCGCACGGGCAATCGCCACGCGCGCCTTCATGCCACCGGACAGTGTATGGGGGTAGGCATCGGCAAACGCACTAAGGCCGACCTTATCGAGGTAATGCAGTGCGCGGTCTTCGGCGTCGGCACGCTTCAAGGTTTTCGACGCCAGCAGCGGGAACATCACGTTTTGCTTGACGGTTTTCCAGGGCGGCAACTGATCGAATTCCTGAAACACCACGATACGGTCCGGGCCCGGCTGTTCGACCTTTTGCCCTAGCAGGCGAATCTCGCCTTCACTGGGTTTTATAAACCCGGCAACGGACTTGAGCAACGTGGATTTGCCGCAGCCCGAAGGGCCGAGCAGCACGTAGCGGTCGGCCGGGTCGATCTCGAAACTGACCTGATGCGTCGCGCGCACCACGCGCTCGGCCGTGCGATATTCCAGGCTGACGTTATCCACCGCCAGTAACGGCGCGGCAGGGTGCAGATTGCTGGTCGCGTGGGCTGATAACGGTGCGTTCATCTCAGCTTCCTTGCAGGGGTTTGGCGTCTTGGAAAAAGTAGTCCTGCCACGATTGCGGCTTGTGCTTAATGGCGCCGACGCGATAAAGGAATTCCGCCAGCGGGTAGGTGTTTTTCGGCGTGACGCTGAATTCGAATTGCGGGTTGTCGATGATTTTGAGCAGCTCGGCACGGTCGATCTTGGCCTTGGTCACGCGCAGGTACGTATCGGCCGCCGCGCCTTTGTCGTTCTGAGCGAACTGTGCGGCTTCGGTCAAAGCGTCGACAAATGCTTTGTAGGTCTTGGGGTTGTCGTTGCGGAATTTTTCGGTGGCGAACAGCACCGTCGGCGAGTTCGGGCCAAACAGGTCGTAGGTATTGAGCACCACATGGACATTGGGATTGGCCAGGGCCTGGTCCTGGAACGGCGGGTTGGAAAAATGCCCGGTCAACTCCGTGCCGCCGGCGATCAACGCCGCGGTGGCGTCGGGGTGCGGAACGGCGATGGTGTACTTGTCGAGGCGGTTGAAATCCTGGTCGCCCCATTGTTTGGCGGCGGCGTATTGCAGAAAGCGCGACTGCACTGACACCCCCACTGCCGGCACCGCGATACGGTCCTTGTCAGTGAAGTCGGCAATGGTCTTGACCTTGGGGTTATTGCTGACCAAGTAGTAGGGGAAGTTACCCAAGGACGCCACGGCCTTAACGTTCTGCTTGCCGTAGGTGCGATCCCAGATGGTCAACAACGGTCCGACGCCGGCTCCGGCAATGTCGATGGAGCCAGAGAGCAATGCGTCGTTGACCGCCGCGCCGCCGGACAGTTGAGTCCAGTCGACCTTGATGTCGATGCCTTCCTGCTTGCCGTATTTTTCAATCAGGTGCTGGTCGCGCACCACATTGAGCAGCAAGTAGACGATGCCGAACTGTTCGGCAATGCGAATCTCGCCCTCAGCGTGGGCCACCGCCGGCGCTGCCAGGCTGCCGGCCAGCAGGCTGATACCCAGGCCGACAGTGGCGGCCAGTCGTGCAAATGGAAGGTGTCTGGACATGGTCATGCTCCGAATCAGAAAGGCGCGTCGCCCTGGATGGTGGTGCGGAACAGCTTGCGGCGCAGATGGCTTGGGCAACCGGCGGCCAGATGGATCAGCGAACGGTTGTCCCAGAACACCAGGTCGTGAGGCTGCCATTGATGGCGGTAGAGGTTGTGCGGCAGCACGCTGTGGGCGTAGAGCTGAGCCAGCAGGTCGCGGCTTTCGTCTTCAGGCAAACCGATAATGCGAGTGGTGAAACCCTCACTGACGAACAGCGCTTTTCGGCCGTTTTCAGGGTGGGTACGCACGATGGGGTGCACCACTTCGGCGACTTGGGCCAATTGCTCGGGCGTGAGCGTAGGGCGCCAGTTGCCTTCGAATTTGGTCTCGCTGTAACGCGCGGTGTAGGAGTGCGCAGCGCTTCGGCCTTCAACAGCGTTGCGCAGATGCGCGGGCAACTGGTCCCAGGCTTTGTGCGTATCCGCAAACAACGTGTCGCCGCCCTCGCAGGGGAGTTCCTGTGCGTGCAACATCGACCCCAGGCTGGGCAGTGCTTTATAGGACAGGTCCGAATGCCAGAACTTGCCGGCGTCGCCCAAGCCAATAGCCTGGCCGTTTTCGATGATGTTGGAGACGATCAGGATTTCCGGATGATTGAGCAGCAGGAACTGCTTGAGCACATGGATCTGCAGCACGCCAAAGCGACGGCTGAACGCGATGTGCTGCTCGGGTGTGATGCGCTGGTCGCGAAAGACCAGCACATGGTGATCGAGGTGCGCGCGGTGAATTCGCGCGAAATCCGTGTCGTTGATCGGGCGGGACAAGTCCAGGCCAACCACCTCGGCACCGACGCTGCCGGGCAGTGGAAGAACCTCGAATACTTGTGCATCGAGCGACGCGGGTGAAGCGGTAGAGGCGGCAGACATGGGTTCACTCCTGGCAGTCAGGAGACAAACTTTATAGGTATAAGAAATTCAATTTAAATACCGTTTACGCATAACGATATGCGTGAACGGCGCGGCAAAACGATGTAGCGCTCGCAGCGAAGCTGCTTGGACTGAGGGCGCTTCCATCCCGTTTGTAAGACGCCATAAAGGCATGCTGTGAGTGCGCGGAGCGTGGTGTTGAACTACTTACAAGCCGAAACCGTGCGTGTTTGACAAGCTTATGGGCAGTCACTAGTGTGCTTTGGATCCAATTAGCCATCAGCCATTCCAATAAGGAGGGCAGCGTAACCGTGACGCAGAAGCCTACACCTTTGAACAGCATCAAGATCAGCGGTCCGATTCCCGCCCACCTTGCTCGCTCCGTCATAGAAGAAACCTTGCGCAACGCCATCCTCGATGGGCGCCTGCCCTGCGGGACCGCCATGCGTCAGCAGGAGTTGGCCAGCCTGTTCGGGGTAAGCCGCATGCCGGTGCGCGAAGCCTTGCGCCAACTCGAAGCCCAGTCACTGCTGCATGTGGTGACTCACAAGGGCGCCGTGGTCGCTCCGTTGATCGAAGACAACTCGGCCGAAACCTATGAGCTGCGGATGTTGCTGGAATCCGAAGCGCTGCGCTTGTCGATTCCTTTGCTCACCGACACCGATATCGCCGAGGCTGACGCGTTGATTTGTGCGCTGGAGCAAGAAAAAGACTACACCGAGATAGGCCGCCTGAATCGCTTGTTCCATATGACCCTTTACAGCAAAGCCCCTAACCAGCGGCTGCTCAAACTGGTGGAGCACGGGTTGAACGAAGAGGAGCGTTTCCTGCGCTTCAATCTGGAAGCCATGGGGCTGGGCGAGACGTCCCAGGAAGACCACCGGGAATTGCTGAACCTGGTCGCACGCAAGAAAGTCCAGGAAAGCGTCCTGACCCTGCGCAATCACTTGATGCGTGGGATGGAAGTGATCAGGACTTACCTCAATGGCCCGGACGTCGCCAGTCAGAAAGGCCCGCAATAACCCATAACATTCGCCCTGCACCTTGAGCGCGGCAGGGTTGCTGCTATAGCGCGTGACGTGCGTTATTCAATAACGACTGCCCTCCCAAGAACGCCAACATCAGTACCGGGTTCAAGGCGAGGGCGCGCGGTAAAGAACTTTCCCACCTATATAAAGCGACTTACTGACAAAAGATATTATTTAGAAAAACATCTAACACATTTATATGCTCGCCAAATTAGTTAGCCTGACTATTATCTTCGGCATTAACCCGGCTCTTTATTCAGGGCGCGCAGCCCTTAGACAGAGGGATTGCGCCACGCCTGGCTTATATCCCCTTATCTACTTGCCGTTCAAAAAAGCCCATCGCTGTAGTCACAGTTGACGCAATAAATTATAGGCATCCAGCATGTATCAATCCTTACTTGCACAAAGAGCAGAGCGCCTTTGCGCCCACCCGTTATTCAAAGAAATAACTTCTATTCACACATTAAAAAAGTTCATGGAAAGTCATGTGTACGCGGTTTGGGACTTCATGACCCTGCTCAAACGCCTCCAACAAGACCTGACCTGTACACGCTTGCCCTGGCTACCGCCTACCGACCCGGCGGCTGCTCGCCTGATCAACGAGATCGTGCTGGAGGAAGAATCCGACCAACACCCCCAAGAGGGCCAGTGCAGCCATTTCCAGCTGTATCTGGAAGCCATGGATGAAGTCGGTGCCAGCACCGCTTCAATCGAACACTTCATTGCGCTGCAACGCCAAGGCCTGGCCGCCAATACGGCGTTGCTTAGGGCTCAAGTACCGCGCGGCGCGGCCCGCTTTGTCAGCGATACGTTGCAGATCGCATTGAACGCCCCCACCCACTGCGTAGCAGCGGTGTTTCTTCATAGTCGAGAACGCGTGATCCCAAGCATGTTCGAGCAGTTGCTGCACGCCGGCACGTTGATTCGAGAGCACGCGCCAACCTTATGTGCCTACCTCAACCGTCATATCGAGCTGGACGCTCAGGATCACGGGCCGGCAGCGCAGCGTTTACTTGAGCGTTTGACCGATGCCCATCCGACTTACCCGCAACAAGCCCACGACGCCGCTCTCGCAGCCATGCAAAGCCGGATCACGCTTTGGGATGAGGTTCGAGCCTCGCTGCTGGAGGTGCAGCCATGAATATGGCCGGTTACCCAGCCTTTGCCGACGATTGGGAGCGCCGCGCAACCATTCGCACACGTCCACGCCGCTTGCTGGAAGACGACGACAAATTGATCTTCCCCCTGTGCCGCCAGCCTCTGGTACTCAGTGCCACCTTTACCGAGCACTGCCCGCAGTGGCGCGACTTTGTGCTGGTGCAAAGTTTTTATAAGTTCATCAATGACGTTGTGATTTTCGAAACGGAAATCGTCGACAAGACTGCGCGCGCCATCGCCAAGAATCGCTTCTCGCTGCCCTTTCCCCTCGCCTGTCGCGTCGACGCGATGACCGTCGTGGTGGACGAGGACTACCACGCGCTGGTCGCTCTGGATTTCCTGCAACAGACCGTAACCATGACAGGCATCGAGCCACTTGAGCTGCCGACACACATTGAACTGAGCCTGGCCCTGCCAGCGGCGCAAGCGCAGGTGCCGGCTCACTTGCGCGATGCCGTGGAGCTGATTGGCGTGGCGATTGCCGAAAACACCGTCACCCACGAAGTGGCCGCGTTCTCCAAAGACAGCAGCGTCAAAGGCTCGATCCGGGGCCTGATGGCCGACCACCTGTTCGATGAAGGGCGCCACGCGCAGTTCTGGACCTGCCTGGTGCGCAGCTACTGGCAAAGTGCAAGCCCGAACGACCGCGATGCCATCGCTCAGGCGCTGCCGACGTTCCTCTCGCGTTACCTGACCAACCAACTGCAAAAGCATTTCGACCTGCACCTGATCGAGCATCTAGACGTCAGCACGGACGTGCGCCGTGCATTGCGCGATGACATCAACGCACTGGCATTCCCCATCCATCGCCAGCACCCCTTGATGGGCAACATCCTGAGCTTTGTGCATAACAGCGGCCTGCTGCAAACGCCAAGCGTGGCGCGGGCACTGAACGACTACCTGCCGGTTAATAGGAGATTGGCATGAAGCGCCTGACCATCGGCTGGAACGGCACCAGTGCTGCCTTGCAGGCTATCAGGCAGCTGCTGGAGCAATACGGCCACGCGACGGGGAACGAAGCCGTCGATCTGTGGATTGAAGACGGTAGCCTGCCGCTGCCAAGCGATATCGGCGAAGCGCCCTGTATCCGCCTGCGCCTGGGGGTAGGCGCCGCCACCGAGTACGGGCTGCCTGCATTGCAACTGCGCGCCTATGACCGCCAGAGACGTTTGCACGGGGTGCTGGAGATCGCCGACGAGCCTACGGGTAACGGCGAACGACAGCGCAAGCAGGTGATGAACGCCCTGGTGGACTGGGTCGCGCTGCAGGTCAGTGAATTCTCACGGGACCCTGCGTACGTGCCGATCAGCACCACGGCCAATGACTGGCCCGAGCAGAGCCTGCTGGGGCTCGATGCGTTGGCGTTCATGCATCGATTCAATTGCACGACAAACCCCGCATTGATGCAGAAGGCGCAAGTGCCGGTGATGGAACGGGTGCAAGCCAGCCTGCACGCCTTCGCCAAGCGCCCAGCGCTGAACATCGATGGCTATGCCGTGAGCTACCGCGACTTGCACCGTCGGGCCGCGGCGATTCAACAGCGCTTGCACCTTTTGCTGGAGGCGTTTGAAGCCCCCGCAGTGGTCGGTGTGTGTCTGGATAAATCCATTGAGCTGTATGCGAGCATGCTGGCTGTCCTGGGCAGCGGCGCGGTCTACCTGCCGTTGGGTCCGGACCAGCCTGCACAACGTCATCAGCTCATGCTGGAGACTGCCGGAGCCCGGCTCTTGCTGGATGCGGGCGAACACCCTTTGCGGGAGCGCTTTACCGCACTGGATGTCAGCAGTATCGAGCCCTGCACCGTCGGCAACCCGCCCTTGCCGATGCGACAGCGTCCGTGCCTGGATGCACCGTGCATGGTGCTCTACACCTCGGGTACCACGGGTCAGCCCAAGGGGGTGTTGCTGAGCCAAGGCAACCTGGCACATTTCACCGCCTGGTGTGGGGCGTGCATGAAACTGAATGAACACGCCCGTGTCCTGCAATTTTCGCCACTGAGTTTCGACTCGTCGCTGATCGATATCGTCCCCGCCCTGACTGCCGGCGCCGAGCTGATCATCCCGAATGAAGCGCAACGGCGTGATCCGGAGCAACTGCTGGCGCTGCTGCGACGGCAATGCGTCACTCACGCGTTCCTGCCCCCCGCACTGCTCAGCATCCTGCCGCTGGATCAACCGCTGGGCCTAACGCAACTGCTCACCGGCGGCGATGTGTGCGAGCCCCATGTCATCGAGCGCCTGGCTGGACAGTGTCAGTTCCACAACCTGTATGGTCCTACCGAAGCGACTGTGCTGGTAACCCACCGCACATTCACCCCGGATGACAGCAACCGCAATATCGGCCGCCCCATTGCTAACAGCCAGGTACTGATTCTCGACGAGCATCTGCAGCCCGTGGATGAACAGGTGATGGGCGAGTTGTACCTCGTCGGCCCTGGCGTCAGCCTGGGTTACCTGAATGCGCAGGTGCAAACGGCGAGCGCGTTTGTCGACTTACCGCTGCCGGGCGGCCAATCGTTGCGGGCCTACCGCAGCGGCGACCTGGCACAGTGGAGCGCCGATGGCATCCTGCTGGGCGGACGACGGGACGATCAGGTAAAAATCCGTGGTTTTCGGGTCGAGCCTCGGGAGATTGAGGAGTGTTTGCGCAACAGCCGGCTCTATCGTCAGGTGGCCGTGGCGATCGACCGCGATGACCGGATCTGCACCTTTGTTGCGCAGCCCGATCACGGCTCGACCCTCGAAGCGCTGAAACAGCACGCACGCCAGTGGCTTCCGGATTACATGCAACCGAATGCATGGGCCGAGCTGCCTGCCCTACCTTGTTCCGACAATGGCAAAGTCGATCGGCAAGCCCTGCTTGCACAGCCGTTGCGGCTCAATATTGCAGATCGACGCCGTGTGGCACACACACCGCTTCAAGCGCGCCTGGCCAGCCTGTGGGGAGTGCTTCTAGGGCTGGATGGCGCCGAGTTATCCGTCGATGACAGCTTCTTCGATCTGGGTGGTCACTCGATCTTGCTGTCGGCCCTGTTACTGCGTGTACGCGAACAATTTGGCCGCAGTTTCGCCTTGAGCCATTTCATCGAAGCACCCACCCTTCGTACCCTCGCCACGCTGATGGAAGACGGTGAGCTGCCCGACGCGTCCTCTAGCCAAGCCGTACGAGATGCGCAACGCGAATGGAGCATCAAGATGCTACCCGCCGCGTGCGCAGGCGATCCGCGCAAAGTGATTGTGACCGGGGCCAACAGTTTCGTCGGCGTCCATATTGTTCAGGCGCTGCTGGCCGGCGGTGCGACTCAAGTGGCGTGCCTGGTGCGCGAGCGGCCCGGGCAATGCGCGACGGCACGGTTTACCCAAGCGCTACGCGACTATCAGTTGGAGCATCTGGACCTGAGTCGTGTGCAGGTATTCGCTGCGGATATCAGCCAAGCACGCCTGGGATTGGACGAAAACGCATATGTCGCACTCGCCCATGGCTTCGGTGTGCTGGTGCACAACGCCGCACAGGTCAACCATGTGATGGACTATGCGTCACTGACCAGGGACAACGTCGACCCCGTCTTCGAATGCCTGCGCCTCTGTGAGACCCACAGTAAGAAAATCCTCAACTTTGTCTCGACGCTGTCGGCTTCCAGCAGCGTCGACACCCAAGGGCATGTGCTCGAGGCTCCGGCCTGCGCGTCGCTGCCACTGTTCATCAAAAACGGCTACAACCTGTCCAAGTGGGTGGCTGAGCGAATGTTGGGACGAGCGGTGGAGCAAGGCGCCTGGGTGAATATCCATCGCCCCGGCAACATCAGTTTCAACAGCCGCAACGGTGTTTGCCAACCGCACAAGAATCGCCTGATGTTGATGCTCAAAGGGTCGCTGCAATTAGGCCTGCTACCGCAATTGCATTTGAATTTCGATCTGATGCCTGTGGACTTCCTGGCGCGATTTATCGCCTTTCACAGTGCCGGTTTTAATGCCGATAGTTGCGTGTTCAATCTGCATAACCCACAGCTGTTGAGTTGGGAGCAATACCTGGATGCGTTCAGTCGCGCGGGTTACTGCTTTGAGCGAGTCTGTGTGACGCAATGGCAGCAGGCGCTACGGGCCGTGAGCCCGGACAACGCATTGTTTGGGGTACTGGGGTTCTATCTCGATCGTCTGGACAAAGACATCGGCGATACCACGAGGATCCTGCATGACAACGCACGCAGAGGTGTTCAAAACATGGGCGAGCAGTATCCCGAAAAAGACCAGGCACTCTTGGACAAGGGCTGTAACTACCTCAAAACCATAGGCTTCCTTTGAACCGTTTCAGGACAACTTCATGAAAGCGCTGCAACCCGATACGTTAATTCGCAACCCAAACGGCGTGCCAATCGTTGCCGGCGTCATAGTCAACTGCGAGGCCGCTCGTGTATGGGATCTGGTGGGGGGATTTTCCAACTTTGATGCCTTTATCCCTGCCCTGTCGCGCATTGAAATGATTGGCACGGGCGTGGGCGCTTTGCGTACAAAAATTTTCCATGACGGCAACTGTGCGGTCGAACAACTCAACAGTCGAGATGACGACGCCATGCACATGACATGGACCACGATCTACAACACCTTGGGCGTGGCCAGACTGTGGGCAGCGATTAATGTGCAGGCACTTGGCGCCCAGAGCGCCAAGGTCACCTGGACGATCATCGCGGAACCCGAAGACACAACGCGCAAGGGGTTCGAAGCGTTCGTGCAGGACTTTGCCGACAGCGCCCTGAACAACGTACGTAAATTACTCGACAAGCCGTAGGAGCGAGTTGGCGCGCTCCTACGGCGTGCCCCGGCGAGTCAGATCTTGAAGCTGTCGACCAATTGCTTCAAACGATTGGCCTGCTGTGACAGTGCATCGCAATCCCTCAGGGTTTCGTTGAGGTTTTCCACACCTTGCTGGTTCAGCAGATTGATCTGGTTGATGTCCACGTTGAGCGTCTCCACCACGGCGGTCTGCTCTTCGGTGGCCGCCGCGACGGACTGGTTCATGCCGTCGATCTCAACAATACGCTGCGTCACACTGACCAGGCGCTCGCCGGCCTGGTTGGCGACCTCAACACTTTCCTCGCTGGAAACCTGACTGGCATTCATCGTCGTCACCGCTTCACGCGAACCCACTTGAAGCGAAGTGATCATTTTATGGATCTCTTCGGCGGACTCCTGGGTTCGGTGAGCCAGGTTGCGAACCTCATCGGCCACCACTGCGAACCCACGGCCAGCCTCACCGGCACGCGCAGCTTCGATCGCAGCGTTAAGGGCAAGCAAGTTGGTTTGCTGGGAAATGCCTTTGATCACATCAAGTATGTGACCAATGTTGTCGGTGCTGGCATTCAGGGTTTCGATCTGCGTGCACGATAGGCTGATTTTCTGAGACAGCTCCGACATGGCCAAGATGGTCTGTTCGACCACTTTGCGCCCATCGTCGGCCTGCTCGCTGGCACCACTGGCATGCTGGGACGCATCAGCAGCGTTCCGTGCGATTTCCTGAGTCGCTGCCCCCAACTCATTGATCGCCGCGGCGACGCTGTTGGTGCGTGCGCTCTGCTCGTCGGAGCCGATGATCGAGGCATTGGACGACGCCATCACGCGCTGGGAAAGGTCATGCACCTGACGTGTGGCCGAAGACACTTCGGAAATCGACGCATGAATACGTTCCACGAACCGGTTGAACGCACTGCCAACTTCACCGAACTCATCCTTGCTGGTGACTGCCAGGCGACGCGTCAGATCGCCTTCGCCTTGAGCGATATCCTGCATGGCAACACCCATGGTGGTCAGGGGGCGCAGCAATACTTGAATCAACAGACTCAACAGCACGGCAATCGCAACTACCGCGATTAGCATGGCGATTAACGCAGATGTGCGGAATTTACCTAGCGGGGCGTAGGCCTTGTCTTTATCGATCGACAGACCAATGTACCAATCCGCGCCAGGCAACCCGGTGATGGGGGTGAATGAAAGAATGCGATCCTGGCCATTGAGTACAACGTCCTGATTAATCTTCTCGATACGGACGCTGGTGCCTGGGTAGATATCCTTGAGGTTCTTCATCACCTGGTTTTCGTCAGGGCTAACGATAACCTGGCCGTCACCGCTGACCAGGAACGCATGGCCAATACCGCCGAAGTCCACCGAGTTGATGATTTTTACCAAGGTTTGCAGGCTCAGGTCACCACCGACCACGCCGAGCAATTCACCGTTCTTTTTAACCGGCATGGCAATAGTGACAATCTGCCCGCCCACTGCGGCCATATAGGGCGGCGTAAGCATGGGTTTATCGGCGGCCACGGCTTGCTTGTACCAAGGGCGCTGACGCGGATCGTAGCCGTCAGGCATTTTGGCGTCAGGACGCTGGGTGAAAACGCCGTTGGTTTGACCGACATAGGTGAACTGGAAATTTGAGGTCAATGCGGGTTGATCCACCAAACCTGGCAGATCCGCGGCATCGCCTTGATGGGCAATGTTCTGCGTGAGACTTTCAAGCACCAGTATTCGGCCACTGAGCCAGTTCTGCACGCTGCTGGCGGTCAGCTCACCGGATTGCTGGATAGACGACTCCAGGTTCTGCTTGATCGTGCTCCGTTGCAGATAATCGTTGTAAAGCGTGAATAATGCGAAGGCTAGGACTACGACGCCTGACGCAGCTAGCAGAATTTTGTGGCTGAACTTGAGATTCATTTCGTCGACTTCTTTTGCCAAAGGGGGATGAGCGTGCCGAACGGAACATTCCATGTAACGGTATAGCCGGCTTCTCGGGCCGCTCTATTTCGGTGCACGCATGGCTCATCAGGCTTTCGGCCAAACGGAGTGAAATCTTAAGGTTTTGTGGGAAACATCCTCTTTTTGAGTGTTAAACCGACAGGCGGTAAATCCGAACTACCAAAAATCATTAAAGCAGCCTATGACACCCTTCAATGGCGAATCTTTGATTTGACGCCTATTAATTCCCTATAAACGACAAAACCCCTGCCTGCGTTAGCAGACAGGGGCTTTGGAATTTAATCTTGACGATGACCTACTCTCACATGGGGAAACCCCACACTACCAT
>NZ_JARVSL010000035.1:0-119426 GCF_030209215.1 Pseudomonas sp. efr-133-TYG-23
TCAATGTGAGAGGGAGCTTGCCCCCTCCCACAGCTGACCAAGTTGTCATGTCGATCACTGATCAATGTGAGAGGGGCTTGCCCCCTCCCACAGCTGACCGAGTTGTCATGTCGATCACTGATCAATGTGGGAGGGGGCCCCCGATGGCGGTTTAGCAAGAGACCCCAGATTCAGAGTGTAAAGACCACATCCTGCTCCAACATCACCCGCTGCTCCCCCGCATCCAGCCGCACCCACGCGCCCATCGGCAGGGTCAGGTTCGGATCGCAATGCCCACTGCGCCAGCCGGCCAGCACCGGAATGCACAACGGTTCAAATGTCTGTTTGAGCAGGCGCTGCAGCGCGACGTTATCCACTCCCGCCACGTCCCCGACCAACACCCCAGCTACCTGAGCCAACTTGCCCGCCAGGCGCAAATGCGTGAGCAGACGATCGATGCGGTAGATCGGCTCGTTGACGTCTTCGATAAACAAGATGATGCCCTGCGCGTCGATTTCGTAAGGCGTGCCCATCACCGCCGCAATCATCGACAGGTTGCCTCCCAGCAAACGCCCACAGGCGATGCCAGGCTCAATGGTGGTCAGCGGGTAGGCCGCCGGGTGCGTGATGAGGTTGCCCGCGCCCAGTTGACCACGCAGCAGGCTGAACAGTGAGGACTCGGTAGGTTGCTGCTTGTCGCCCAACAGGTCGGCATTGAGCATCGGCCCGTGGAACGTCACGAAGCCCGCGTAGCGGCTGATGGCCAGGTGCAAGGCGGTGATGTCGCTGTAGCCGACGAAGGGTTTGGGGTTGGCGCGCAGCAGGTCGAAGTCCAAACAGTCCAACAGCCGTGGCGTGCCGTAACCGCCCCGCAGGCAGAAGATCGCATCGATTTCAGGGTCGGCGAAGGCGGCGTGCAGGTCATGCAAGCGCACCTCATCGCTGCCGGCGAGGTAGCCGTCGCGCTCATACACCCCAGGAAAAATCCGCAGGTCGTAGCCGCGGGTGCGCATCCATCGGCTGGCCTTTTCAACGTCCAGCGCTGCGGGGCCGGCGGGAGCGATCAGGGCGATGGTGCCTTCAGAACGAAGGGCTGGAACGGCGGTTGTCATACACAAGTCTCCCTGGTTAACGCACAACGAAATGTGGGAGAGGGCTTGCCCCGATAGCGGTGGATCAGCCAGCACATGAGTGACTGACCTATCGCTATCGGGGGCAAGCCCCCTCCCACATAAGCCCCTCCCATTCCGGATTTAAACTCCGATCAGGAGATCAGGCTTGCCTTGACCAGCTTGGCCTGCTCGTCGGCGTGGTACGAAGAACGCACCAGCGGGCCCGATGCCACGTTTTTGAAGCCCATCTTGTAGCCTTCCTCGGCGAACCAGGCGAAGGTGTCCGGGTGCACGAAACGCTGCACCGGCAAGTGGTTACGCGATGGTTGCAGGTACTGGCCCAAGGTCAGCATGTCGATGTCGTGTTCGCGCATGCGCTTCATGACTTCGATCACTTCCTCATCGGTCTCGCCCAGGCCCAGCATCAGGCCGGATTTGGTGGGGATGTGCGGCATCATCTGCTTGAACTTCTGCAGCAGGGTCAGCGACCACTGGTAGTCCGAACCGGGACGCGCGGCCTTGTACAGGCGTGGCACGGTTTCCAGGTTGTGGTTGAACACATCCGGCGGCTCGGCGGCAGTGATTTCCAACGCCACGTCCATACGGCCACGGTAGTCCGGCACCAGGGTTTCGAGCACAACGTTCGGCGACAGTTTGCGAATTTCGCGAATGCAGTCGGCAAAGTGCTGGGCACCGCCGTCACGCAAATCGTCGCGGTCCACCGAAGTGATCACCACGTACTTGAGTTTGAGGTCGGCGATGGCGATGGCCAGGCTTTCCGGCTCGTTGACGTCCAGTGGCTTCGGCCGGCCGTGGCCAACGTCGCAGAACGGGCAACGGCGGGTGCAGATGTCACCCATGATCATGAACGTGGCGGTGCCGCCGGAGAAACACTCACCCAGGTTCGGGCAGGAGGCCTCTTCGCACACACTGTGCAGCTTGTGTTTGCGCAGCAGGGCTTTGATCCGGTCGACTTCCGGCGAGACAGGGATGCGCACGCGGATCCAGTCAGGCTTTTTCGGCAGTTCGGTGGTAGGAATGATCTTTACCGGGATGCGTGCAACCTTCTCGGCGCCGCGCAGCTTGACGCCGGCTTCCACCTTGGCACGCGGGGCCGGGGCCGGACGCTCGGTTACGTCCAGCGTCGGGATCATGGTTTGCACTGCATCAGTAGTCATAGTCAGTCGATTCCGCCCGTGAGGGTCGTCTGCTCAGCATAGTCGAGGTGTTTGACGAGCTGCGCGCGCAGCCGGGCACTTACCTCGGCAAATTTAATCGGTGTCACATGCTCGCTCAGCTGTGTCATCGCTAACCCGGCATAACCGCACGGGTTGATGCGCCGGAAGGGCGCCAGGTCCATGTCCACGTTCAGGGCCAGGCCATGAAAGGAACAACCGTGGCGAATCCGCAGCCCCAGGGAAGCGATTTTCGCGCCATCCACATACACCCCCGGAGCATCGGGCTTGGCCGCGGCGGTGACGCCGTAACTGGCCAATAGCTCGATCAGGCACGCCTCGATACGGCTGACCAGATCACGCACACCAAACCCCAGCTTGCGCACATCCAACAGCAGGTAAGCCACAAGCTGACCGGGGCCATGGTAAGTCACTTGGCCACCCCGGTCGACCTGCACCACCGGAATCTCCCCCGGCAGCAGCAGATGTTCGGCCTTGCCGGCCTGGCCCTGGGTGAACACCGGTGGATGCTCCACCAGCCAGACCTCATCCGGCGCCGAGGTGCCGCGCTCGTTGGTGAAGCGCTGCATCGCATGCCAGACGGGCTCGTAGGCCATCTGGCCAAGTTCACGAAAGCCCAGGACCTGCGACATCACAACACCATGTGTACGAAGCCGGTGGCCCGCAGTTCACTGTTGATGTTGTAGAGCTGGTCCTGATCCGTCGCCACGATGTGCAACTGGATCGTGGTGTATTTACCGTTGGTACTGGAGCGCTCGTCCACACGGTTGTCGTTGATCGTGGCGTGTTTACGCACGATGTCGAGGATCTTGTCTTTGTTGCCAACACCGGTATCGCTGATCACCTTGACGGGATAATCCGTCACCGGGAACTCGATCTTAGGCGCCTTCACTTCTTTATCGGTCATGGCAGAACGGCCTCGTAAGCGGTAAGCCGTGGCGACGGCAAAGCCCCGCGTCGGTTCAACGCGGGGCTTTGCAGGTGCACACAATCAGTTGAACAAGCCGTAGAAGAATAGACGGATGCTATCCCACACGCGGCGGAAGATACCACCTTCGTCGACGGCGTCCAGCGCGATCAGGTCGGCGCTGTGCACCACCTTGTCGTCCAGTTTCACTTCGACTTTACCGATCACATCGCCCTTGGCGATTGGCGCGACCAATTGCGGATTCATGGTCATGCTGGCAGCGAGCTTTTTCAGCTGGCCTTTAGGCATGGTCAGGGTCAGGTCTTCGGCCAGGCCGGCCTTGACTTGGGAAGCCGCGCCTTTCCACACCGGGGCGGTCGCCAGTTCAGCACCCTTCTGGTAGAAGGTCTGGGTTTCGAAGAAGCGGAAACCGTAGGTCAGCAGCTTTTGCGTCTCGGCCGCACGGGCCTGTTCGCTGTTGGTACCGAACACCACGGCGATCAGGCGTTGGCCATCACGTACCGCCGAGGACACCATGCAGTAGCCGGCCTCTTCGGTGTGGCCGGTTTTCAGGCCGTCGACGGTCTTGTCGCGCCACAGCAGCAGGTTGCGGTTAGGCTGTTTGATGTTGTTCCAGAAGAACTCCTTCTGGGAGTAGATCGCGTAGTGCACCGGGTCGACGCGGATGATCGCGCGCGCCAGGATCGCCATGTCATGGGCCGACGAGTAGTGCTCTGGGTTCGGCAGACCGGTCGGGTTCATAAAGTGGCTGTTGGTCATGCCCAGATCGGCCACGGTTTTGTTCATCATGTCGGCGAACGCGTCTTCGCTGCCGGCGATGTGCTCGGCCAGGGCGACGCTGGCGTCGTTACCGGACTGGATGATGATGCCGTGCAGCAGGTCGCTGACGGTGACTTGGGAGCCCACCTTGATGAACATCCGCGAACCGCCGGTACGCCAGGCGTTTTCGCTGACGGTCACCGGGTCGTTTTCACCGATCTGGCCGCGACGGATTTCCAGGGTCGCGATATAGGCGGTCATCAGCTTGGTCAGGCTGGCCGGCGGCAGGCGCTGGTCACCGTTGTTCTCGACCAGCACGTTGCCGCTGGCGGCATCCATGAGCACCCAGGCCTTGGCGGCCAGTTGCGGTGAAGCCGGCACCATTTCAACCGCCCAGGCGGCCGGGGTGATGATCAGCGAGATAAGCAGGCACGTGCGTTTGGCTAAGGTGGTGATGTTCATCCGTCTCTCGAAATTGCTTATGGAAACTTGCCCTCGCGGGCAAAACTTATTCAGACAGCCCGCTACCAGACTGTCGCGTGTTCGGTTGCCCGCTCACCCCTTGCTCCCGGGTTTTTATTGTTCAAACGAGCCAACAACCAGAGTTCAAGCCCGCGTACGTGCCTGAACCATCAATCCGTTACTGCTTACTCGGCGGTGACCACACTGGGTTGCCCCAGGTTGGCCAGACGCACACTGTTCTGCACTTGCGCCACCTCGCTCGGCGAGCCGATCGGGCCCATCCGCACGCGGTGCAGGGTTTGCTGGTTGCGCACGATGGAACTGATGAAGACCGGCGCATTGACCATGCTGCTGAGTTTGGACCTTAACAGTTCCGCCGCATCCGGGTTGGCGAAAGCGCCGACCTGCAGGTACTGCCCGCCCGCCAGGGAAGCACCCGGCGCGGCCTGGGGCACGGCCACGGTGTCCGGGGCGTGCTGTTGCGGTGGCGGCGTCCACTGTTCGACCTTGCCGGCCGATGCGGTGATCTGTGGTTGCGGGGTCTGCGGCTCGTTGAGCATCAACGGCGCTGGCTTGCCACGCTGAGCCCAATACTGCGCCGGATCGATGCCTTCGACCTTGACCCGCGCGGTGCCGGTTTCGGCGTAGCCGAGCTTTTTGGCGGCAGCGTAGGACAAGTCGATGATACGGTCCGAGTAGAACGGCCCACGGTCATTGACCCGCAGGATCACCGTGCGGTGGTTGTCCAGGTTGGTCACGCGTACGTAGCTGGGCAACGGCAAGGTCTTGTGGGCCGCGCTCATGCCGTACAGGTCATAGACCTCGCCATTGGCGGTGTTCTGGCCATGGAACTTGGTGCCGTACCAGGAGGCCGTGCCGGACTGCACGTAGGTCTTGGATTCTTGCAGCGGAAAGTAGGTCTTGCCCAGCACGGTGTACGGGTTGGCCTTGTAGGGACCGGTGTGCAGGGTGGGCGTGGCATCCGGGATTTTCGAGACATCCACATCCCACCACGGCGCGCCGTCTTTGTGCGCGCGGTTGATGTCCAGGCCCGGTTGGGATCGAACCACCGCGCCGCCGGACTTCTGCGTCGGCGCGCGGCTGGTGGAACAACTGACAACCAGCAAGGACAACGCGGTGAACGCCACCAGCTTGAGCGGTTTATTGAACGGCGATGCCCGCATTACTTGTTGCCCCGTGCTTGGACCAGCATGTCTGACAGCTGATGCACGGCCATGGCGTACATCACACTGCGGTTATAACGCGTGATTGCGTAGAAATTCTTCAGGCCCATCCAGTATTCAGGGCCATTTTCGCCTTCCAGGCGGAATGCCGTTACCGGCGTGTCATCGTGTGGCGCATTCTGACTCGACCAACCCAGCGCCCGCAACTCCCCGACGGTCTTGGCCGGCTCGATCCCCTGGGTCAGGCCGTCGTCGGCGCGCTCCCCGGTGACATCCGCGCGGACCACCACCGGCTCGCCGGCAACCCAGCCGTGGCGCTTGAAGTAGCTGGCCACGCTGCCGATGGCATCGTCGGGATTGCTCCAGATATTGATGTGGCCGTCGTTGTCGAAATCCACCGCGTAGGCGCGAAAGCTGCTCGGCATGAATTGCGGCAAGCCCATCGCTCCGGCGTAGGAGCCCTTGAGGGTCAATGGATCGACCTGCTCTTCGCGGGCCAGCAGCAGGAATTCGCGCAGTTCCTTGCGGAAGAAGTCGGCACGGGGCGGGTAATCGAAGCCCAGGGTCGACAACGCGTCGATCACCCGGTAGCTGCCGGTGTTGCGCCCGTAGAAGGTTTCGATGCCGATGATCGACACAATCACTTGGGCCGGCACACCGTATTCCTGTTCGGCGCGGGCCAGGGCGGCCTCGTGCTCGCGCCAGAAGTCCACACCGCGGGCCACGCGGGCGTCGGTGAGGAACATCGGGCGATATTCTTTCCACTGTTTCACACGTTCAGCGGGGCGGGAAATGGCGTCGAGGATCGCCTGCTTGCGCTGCGCCTCGCGGAACACGCCCATCAACTGCTCACCGGCGAAACCGTAGTCGCGGGTCATTTCACCGACAAACTCGGCGACCTGAGGTGAACCATCGTAGTCACCGGCCAGGGTCTCCTGCGTTGCCCCCAGCAGCCCGATCAGGCCCATCCAGGACGCATGCCGAGTCGCCCAGCCGCGCATTACTTGCATTGACATCTTCACCTTATTCAAACCTGTGCGATCCACTTGCGATGCGTATGAATCGACATCAAAACCCCAAACGCTGACAGCAATGTCACCAGCGAAGTTCCGCCGTAGCTAATGAATGGCAACGGCACCCCAACCACCGGTAACAGGCCACTGACCATACCGATGTTGACGAAAACGTAAACAAAAAACGTCATGGTCAGCGCGCCGGCAAGCAATTTGCCGAACAGCGTCTGCGCTTGCGCGGTAATCACCAGGCCACGCCCGATCAACAACAGGTAGATCAGCAGCAACGCGCAGATCCCCACCAGGCCGAACTCTTCGCCCAGCACCGCGATGATGAAATCGGTGTGGCTCTCGGGCAGAAAGTCCAAGTGCGACTGGGTGCCCAGCAACCAGCCTTTGCCGAAGACCCCACCCGAACCGATTGCCGCCTTGGACTGGATGATGTTCCAGCCGGTGCCCAAGGGATCGCTTTCCGGATCGAGGAACGTCAGGATCCGTTGCTTTTGATAGTCGTGCATAAAGAAGAACCACATCGCCACCGCCACCGGCACCGCAGCGGCCAGCACGCTGAGGATCCAGCGCCAGCGCAACCCGCCCATAAACAGCACGAACGCGCCGCCGGCCAGGATCAGCAGTGAGGTGCCTAGGTCGGGCTGGCGCACAATCAGGATAAACGGTACGCCGATCAGGATCAGGCTGATGCCTACGTGTTTGAGCTGCGGCGGCAGGGTGCGCTTTGACAGGTACCAGGCGATGGTCGCCGGCATCAGGATCTTCATGAATTCCGACGGCTGGAAGCGAATCACCCCTGGGATATTGATCCACCGCGTCGCGCCCATGGCGTTGTGGCCCATCACGTCCACCACCACCAACAGCAACACCCCCGCCACATAGCCCAGCGGCACCCAGCGCGCCATGAAGCGCGGCTCCAACTGAGCGATCACCACCATCGACAACAGGCCCAGGCCGAACGACGACGCTTGTTTGATCAGCAGGTCCCAGTTCTTGCCACTGGCCGAATACAACACAAACAGACTGCCGGCCGCGAGGGTCAGCAACAGGATCAGCAACGGGCCGTCGATGTGCATGCGTTGCAGCAACGTCGCACGGCGACGCATCACATCCTCGCTGGAGAGGATGCGGTCAAAATTACTCTTCACTGGCCGTAACCTCGGGGCTTGAAGGGGGGCCGCCATATTCAGGCTTGAGCCTGCCGTCCTCGGCCAGAAGCCAGGCGTCCATCACCTGGCGCACCACGGGCGCGGCGACGCCGGAGCCGGACTCGCCGTTCTCAACCATCACCGCCACCACGATTTTCGGGTCGTCGGCCGGCGCAAAACCGACAAACAAGGCGTGGTCGCGGTGACGTTCCTGAACCTTGGAACGGTCGTATTTCTCGCCTTGCTTGATCGCCACCACCTGGGCGGTACCACTCTTGCCGGCGATGCGATATTGCGCACCGATCGCCGCCTTGCGCGCTGTGCCGCGCGCACCGTGCATCACCTGCTGCATGCCGTGGTTGACCTTGGTCCAGTCCGACGGGTCGCGCAGCACAATGTCCGGGATCGGGTTGTCATCCACCGGCTTCTCGCCTTCGATGGTCTTGGCCAGGTGCGGACGGTTCCACACGCCCTTGTTGGCCACCAGCGCCGTGGCCTGAGCCAGTTGCAGCGGCGTGGCCTGCATATAGCCCTGGCCGATCCCCAGGATCAGGGTTTCCCCCGGGAACCACGCCTGGCGGCGGGTCGCGCGCTTCCATTCCCGCGATGGCATCAAGCCTGGCGATTCTTCGAACATGTCCAGGGAAACTTTCTGACCGAGCCCGAACTTGCCCATGTAGGCCGACAGACGATCAATGCCCAGCTTGTGGGCAAGGTCATAAAAGTAAGTGTCGTTGGAGCGCATGATTGCGGTGTCCAGGTCGACATAACCGTCACCGGTACGGTTCCAGTTACGGTACTTGTGATCGTAATTGGGCAGCATGTAGTAACCGGGGTCGTACACCCGGCTGGAAGCGGTCACCACGCCAGCGTCCAGGCCGGCAATCGCCACCGCCGGTTTGATGGTCGAACCCGGTGGGTACAAGCCACGCAGCACACGGTTGAACAACGGCCGGTCGATGGAATCACGCAGCTCGGCGTACGCCTTGAAGCTGATACCGGTCACGAACAGGTTCGGGTCGAAGCTGGGTTGACTGACCATGGCCAGCACTTCGCCCGTCTTCGGGTCCAGCGCCACCACCGCGCCGCGTCGGCCGCCCAGCGCCATCTCGGCCGCTTCCTGCAGCTTGATGTCCAGGCTCAGTACGATGTCCTTGCCCGGCACCGGGTCGGTACGCTTGAGCACGCGCAGCACACGGCCGCGGGCGTTGGTTTCAACTTCTTCGTAACCCACCTGGCCGTGCAGTTCGGGCTCGTAGAAACGCTCGATGCCGGTTTTGCCGATATGATGGGTGCCGCTGTAATTCACCGGATCGAGGGTTTTCAGCTCTTTCTCGTTGATGCGCCCCATATAGCCGACGGAGTGAGCAAAGTGCGGCCCTTGCGGGTAGTGCCGCACCAACTGCGCCACCACTTCCACCCCCGGCAGGCGGAACTGGTTCACCGCGATCCGCGCGATCTGCTCTTCGGTCAGCTCGAACAGAATCGGCACCGGCTCGAATGGCCGGCGCCCCTGCCTCATGCGTTTCTCGAAGATCACCCTGTCTTCCGGCGTCAGTTGCAGGACTTCGACGATCACGTCGAGCACTTGCTGCCAATCGCCGGAACGTTCGCGGGTCATGCTCAGGCTGAAGCTGGGCCGGTTATCCGCCACGACAACGCCATTGCGGTCGAAAATCAGCCCGCGGGTCGGCGGAATCGGCTGCACATGCACCCGGTTGTTTTCCGACAGCGTGGAGTGATAGTCGTACTGGATCACCTGCAGGAAATACAGGCGCGCAATCAACACTCCGATCAGCGCCACCACCATGATCGCGCCAAACACCACGCGCGCACGTACCAGACGTGCGTCTTTCTCATGGTCCTTGATGCGGATCGGCTGAGTCATCGGGAGGGGCGCAGACTATTTGTGGTAAGGGTGCCCGGACAGAACTGTCCAGGCGCGATACAGCTGTTCACCGATCAGAATCCTTACCAACGGGTGCGGCAACGTCAGTGCCGACAGCGACCAGCGCTGGTCCGCCCGCGCGCAGACTTCCGGCGCCAGCCCTTCGGGACCACCGACCATGAAGTTGACCGTGCGCGAGTCCAGGCGCCAGCGATCCAGCTCCACCGCCAACTGCTCGGTGCTCCAGGGTTTGCCGTGCACTTCGAGGGTGACGATACGCTCATTGGGGCCGACCTTGGCCAACATGGCTTCGCCTTCCTGACGGATAAAGCGCGCCACGTCGGCATTCTTGCCCCGGGTGTTGAGCGGTATTTCCACCAGTTCCAGCGACAACTCGGCGGGCAGACGCTTGGCATACTCGTGCCAGCCTTCTTCCACCCACTTGGGCATGCGTGAACCGACAGCAATCAGACGCAGGCGCACAGCCGTTCCTTATTCCTGGTCTTTGTTGAGCTTGTCGAAGTGAGCGTGGCCCACTTCCGGGCTGTGGTGCTTGCCATCGGCGGCACGGCTCTGCTCGGCGCCTTTCCACAGACGCTCCAGGTCGTAGAACTGGCGAGCGTTGGAGGTCATCATGTGGACGATCACGTCGTCCATGTCCAGCAGCACCCAATCGCTGTCGCCCTTGCCTTCTTCACCCAACGGCTTGACGCCCTGGGCTTTGACGGCTTCGCGCACTTTGTCCAGCATCGCGCCGATCTGGCGGTTGGAGGTACCGGTGGCGATGATCATGTAGTCGGTGATGCTCTGCTTGTCGCGCACGTCCAGCACCTGGATGTCCTGGGCCTTCACGTCCTCCAGGGCCGCCACGGCGACTTTCACCAGCTCTTCGCCGACCAGTTCCGGACCGGTGTGGGCTTCTACCGGCAGAGGGGCGCTTTTGAACGTGCCTTTGCGCTTAACTTTGCTTACGTCTTTGTTGGTCATATAAAACTCGTTTTGCTCGTATGTTCGGGCGCTCGCTGTACGACTGTTCGTACCTTCAAGCACGCCTTTTCAGTTCGACGCACGGTAAAGCCCGTGCGCATCGATGTAGGCCAGGACCGCGTCAGGCACCAGGAACCGTACCGACTTACCGCTGGCCAGCAGTTGACGGATCTGGGTGGCGGACACCGCAAGCGGGGTCTGCCAGACGAATGCAATATTCCCGTTCGGCCCGGTCAGGGCCAAGGGGTCACTTACCGACCGCGCGGCCAGCAGGTTGCGCAAGGCATCCGGCGGTTCGCTGTCGGCATCCGGGCGTTGCAAAACCAGGATGTGGCAATGCTGGAGGAGATCCTCCCAGCGATGCCAAGAGGGCAGGCCGCAAAATGCGTCCCAGCCCAAAAGCAGAAACAACTGGTCGTCCGCGGCCAGTTCGGCGCGCATCAGTTCCAGGGTGTCGACAGTGTAGGACGGTTTATCGCGCTTGAGCTCGCGGTCGTCCACCACCAACGGTGCAATGCCTTCCACCGCCAGACGCACCATTTCCAGACGCTGCTGGGGCGACACTTGCGGCGTGTCGCGATGGGGCGGCCGGAAATTGGGGATCAGGCGCAGTTCATCCAGCGCCAGCGCGTCCGCCACTTCCAGAGCGCTGCGCAGATGGCCGATGTGCACAGGGTCGAAGGTACCGCCGAGCAGCCCAATGCGCTTAGCCATCAAGTGCGCACGTGCCCGTCGCCGAACACCACGTACTTCTCGCTGGTCAGGCCTTCCAGGCCCACCGGGCCGCGTGCGTGGAGCTTGTCGGTAGAAATCCCGATCTCCGCGCCCAAGCCGTACTCGAAACCGTCGGCAAAGCGCGTCGAGGCATTGACCATCACCGAAGCGGAGTCCACTTCGGTGAGGAAGCGCCGGGCATCGCTGAAATGCTCGGACACGATCGCGTCGGTGTGCTTGGAACCGTAAGTGTTGATGTGCTCGATGGCCTGATCCAGGTCGTCGACGATGCGGATCGACAGGATCGGCGCAGTGTATTCGGTGTACCAGTCCTGCTCGGTGGCTTCGATCACGTCCGTGCCCAGCAACGCGCGGGTACGCTCGCAACCGCGCAGTTCCACGCCCTTGTCGCGGTAGATCGCGGCCAACGGCGGCAATACGCGCTCGGCGATGCCGGCGTGCACCAACAGGGTTTCCATGGTGTTGCACGGCGCGTAGCGATGGGTCTTGGCGTTGTCGGCGATGCGGATCGCCTTGTCGATATCGGCCGCAATGTCGATGTACACATGGCACACGCCGTCCAGGTGCTTGATCACTGGCACCTTGGCATCGCGGCTCACGCGTTCGATCAGGCTTTTGCCGCCGCGCGGCACGATGACGTCGACGAATTCCGGCATGGTGATCAACGCACCAACGGCGGCGCGGTCGGTGGTTTCCACCACTTGCACCACTTCGGCCGGCAACTCGGCCACGGCCAGGCCCTGCTGGATGCACGCGGCGATGGCACGGTTGGAATGGATAGCCTCGGAACCGCCGCGCAGGATGGTGGCGTTGCCGGATTTGAGGCACAGGCTTGCGGCGTCGATGGTCACGTTCGGACGCGACTCGTAGATGATGCCGATCACGCCCAGGGGCACGCGCATCTTGCCCACCTGGATGCCGGACGGCAGGTAACGCATATCGCGGATTTCACCGATGGGGTCAGGCAGCTTGGCTACCTGACGCAGGCCTTCGATCATGTCGTCGATACGCGCCGGGGTCAGTGCCAGGCGGTCCAGCAGGGCCGGCTCCAGGCCATTGGCGCGGCCGTTGGCCAGATCCTGTTCGTTGGCGGCGGTCAGCTCGGAGCGCGAGGCATCCAGAGCGTCGGCGGCCGCCAGCAGGGCGCGATTTTTCTGCGCAGTGCTCGCACGGGCGATCAACCGCGACGCCTGGCGGGCAGCGCGACCCAGGCGGGTCATGTAGTCAAGAACGGACTCAGTCATGGTCGGGGAGTCTTGGCAAAGAGGAAAGCGGCAGATTATAGCCGTGACGCCGCCCGACTGACAGCGGTGAGGGGCGGATGGTCGAAATGAACTGTAAAAACCTGAGCTTCAGCCGTAATTAAGGTGGGAGTTGTTATCATCCGGTCACATTTAGCCGTAATAACTGCCGACGCCATGCCCAGTTCCGCTCTTCCAACCCCCGCCAGCGCCCTGCCCGACAGCTTCTTCGACCGCGATGCGCAAGTGCTCGCGCGTGAATTGCTCGGAAAAGTCATTCGCCACCGAGTCGGCGAAACCTGGCTTTCGGCGCGAATTATCGAAACCGAAGCTTATTACGCGGCCGAAAAGGGCAGCCACGCGTCCCTCGGTTACACAGAAAAGCGTAAGGCTTTGTTTCTGGATGGGGGGCACATCTACATGTATTACGCCCGTGGCGGCGATTCTCTGAATTTCAGCGCCCATGGCCCAGGCAATGCGGTGCTGATCAAATCCGCCTATCCATGGGTCGACGAAATCGCCAGCCCAGCCAGCCTGGCGCAGATGCTGCTGAACAACCCGGACGCCAAAGGTCTGCCCCGCCCTTCGCACAAGCTGTGCGCGGGCCAGACGCTGTTGTGCAAGGCGCTGGGGCTGAAGGTGCCGATGTGGGACGCCAAACGGTTTGACCAAGAACTGCTTTACGTCGAAGACGTCGGCCAGACCCCGACGCAGATCATCCAGACCACCCGCCTGGGCATCCCCAGCGGGCGTGACGAACACCTGATGTACCGCTTCGTCGATGCTGGCTACGCGCCTTATTGCACGCGGAACCCGTTGCGCCGAGGCCAGGTCGAAGGCCGCGACTATTTTTTGCTGTGAATTCCCAAGAACACCGATGGAGTGGATTGTATGGGCCAATGGCTCGATAGCATTACTGGCTGGCTGAGCATCAACCCTCAATGGCTGGCCGTGGCGGTGTTCATCGTCGCGTGCGTGGAGTGCCTGGCGATTGCCGGCTTGATCGTACCGGGCACGGTGCTGCTGTTCGCTATCGCCGCCTTGGCCGGTAGCGGCGCGCTGTCCTTGAGCGAGACGCTGCTGCTGGGTTTCCTCGGCGGCTTGCTCGGCGACGGGGTTTCCTACTTTCTGGGACGACATTTCCATCAGAACATACGGCGTTTGCCCGGCTTACGTCATCACCCCGAATGGATGAACGGCGCCGAGACCTACTTTCACAAATACGGGATCGCCAGCCTGCTGGTCGGCCGTTTTATCGGCCCGCTACGCCCCATGCTGCCGATGGTGGCCGGCATGTGCGACATGCCGTTCCCGCGTTTCGCCGGGGTGAGCATTCTGGCGGCGGCGGGTTGGTCGGTGGCCTATTTGCTGCCGGGCTGGGCGACCGGCGCCGCGTTCCGCCTGCCGTTGCCGCAAGGGTTCTGGCCGGAAGCGGCGGTGGTCGCAGGGTGCCTTGCGGTCGTGATCGGGCTAAGCCTGAATAGCAGCCTGCGGGGGCATCGTCGCGCCACGTTATGGATAGGCGGCGCCAGCCTGACGTTATTGATCGCGCTGTTTATCGGCTATCACTCGCTGGACAATTTTGACCATGGCCTGAGTGCGCTGGTGCAGGAGCATCGCAGCCCTTGGCTGGATGAAGTAATGGTGCGGATCACTCAACTGGGCGAATTCAAAAAAATGTTTTTCGCAAGTGCGGTGTTTACCGGCTTGCTGGTATTGGCGCGGCAATGGCGCCACGCGCTGTTTGTCGGTGCCACGCTGGCGGGGTCTGCGCTTATCAATACCGGGACCAAACTGTTTTTCGCCCGCGGCCGCCCGGAAATCCTCACAGACCCATTGACCAGTTTCAGCATGCCCAGCGGCCATGCGTCCGGCGCGTTTGCGTTTTTCCTGGCGTTGGCGGTCTTGGCCGGTCGCGGTCAGCCCACACGGCTGCGCCTGACCTGGATGCTGCTGGGCTGTATTCCGGCGGCGTTCATCGCACTGTCGCGGGTCTACCTCGGCGCCCATTGGCCCACGGACATCCTCGCCGGCACGTTGCTGGCAATGACGGTGTGCGCGTTCAGCCTGGGGCTTAGCGAATATCGAAGCCCCTTGCCCGCCATGCCACGGAAAACTTGGTGGCTGCTACTACCGGCGCTGGTGGCGGTGCTGAGTTTTATCGCGCTGGCCGGCACATCCCATGCCCTGTTGCGCTACGCCTATTAAGTGAACAGCTCGCCCTGAAGTTCGTCGAGCAGGAACTGGATCATATCCAGGCGCTGTTGCGGACTGTCCATTTCCAGCAGCTTGATCTTGTCGTCATCGGTGAACGGCAGCAAATACGCCAGCTGATTGGCCAACGCTTGTTGGCCCTGAGCGTTGGTGTCCATGTCCAATGAGGCGACCATCGGGTGTTCGGCCAGGACCTGAAGCAAGGCCAGCAGGTCTTCGTCCTCTTCTTCCAGGGCGCTGTCCGGTTGCTCATCCAGCCAGCGCACCTCGCCCACCAGCAACTGGTCTTTCTGCACCGTGACGTCAGACACATGAAAACGTCGCCCGCCCTCAACCCGAATGCCCAGCAGGCCGTTGTCCTGCTGTTTGAAGTCGCGGATCAGCGCTTCACAACCGACCACCGCGTAAGCGTCCGTCATATCGTCGGCACTGGCTTCTCCAAGGATGCACACCACCCCGAAACCTTCGCCCTTCTTCATACAGCGCCCGATCATATCGAGGTAGCGCGCCTCAAAGATCTGCAAGTCGAGCGTGCAGCCAGGAAACAGCACGGTATTGAGTGGAAACAGCGCCAGACTCATAAAGCGTTCCTTAAACCCGGTTTAAACAATGACCGACACGGCCAGCGGCAGGAACACCGCCGTAGCCACGCCCATCAAACTCATGGCAAGCGCCGCGAAGGCGCCACACTCTTCGCTTTCCTGCAAGGCCACTGAAGTACCGACGGCATGGGCGGTCATGCCCAGGGCCATGCCACGCGCCTCGGCGCTGTGAACGCCCAGACGCGACAACAACGCCGGGCCGACCATCGCGCCGACCACGCCGGTGATCAACACAAATACCGCCGCCAGCGCCGCCACGCCGCCGATCTGCTCGGCCACCAGCATGGCGATCGGCGACGTCACCGACTTGGGCGCCATGGTCATCAGCACCATGTGTTCGGCGCCAAACCACCATCCCAGCAGCACGCACAGACCGGTGGCGAAGACCCCACCTATCACCAGCGTAGTAAAAATCGGCCAGAACAATTGGCGAATCCGCCGCAGATTCAGGTACAGCGGCACCGCCAGGGCCACCGTCGCCGGGCCCAAGAGGATGCCCATGATCTCGGTGCTCTTGCGGTACTCGGCGTAGCTCAGGCCACAGCTGAGCAACACACCGATCACCAGCAGCATCGACACCAACACCGGTTGCAGGAAGATCCAGCGGGTTTTCTCGAAGCCCGCCAGCACCAGTTGATAGGCGCCCAGGGTGATACCGATCCCGAACAAGGGATGATGAATCACTGCCGTCCAGGCTCCGTGCCAGTCGAAGATCATTGGCCCTCCTCCTCACTGGCATGCCGCTTGGCCAAACGCTCCATCATCACGCCGATCACGGCCATGGCAATTACCAGCGACAACACGAGGGCGCCGACAATAGCCCAGAAATCCGCAGCGATAGCCTTGGCATACACCATCACCCCGACTGCGGGTGGCACCAGCAGCAACGGCAGGTAGCGCAACAGGCTGCCGGCGGCCAGGCTCAGGGGCTCACCCACCTCGCCGCGCCACACCAGAAAGCCCAGCATCAGCAGCAGGCCGATGATGGGCCCCGGCAGAACCGGCAACAGCAAATGATTGAGCGCCGTGCCGATCAGTTGAAACAGCACCAGCCACGTCAGGCCACGTAACAGCATCCGTCCTCTCCCCTTTAGAACCCGCCCGCATTATAAGCACGCTGGCGCTATGCCCAGGCATTCGCCATAAGCATGGTGGGTTGACCGAGCTGATGGGCCATGATGATCTACAGTGGATCTCTGTCACCCATAAAAGCCCCGCCGCCACTGGATAAACACATGGCTGTGCCGGGCATAAAACCGATGAACCAAGGAGAGACGCAATGCCCTATGTACCCGTAGCGCAGCTCAACGATTATGTCGGCAAGGAACTGGGACGTTCCGAATGGCTCACCATCGACCAGGCCCGTATCAACCTGTTCGCGGAGGCCACCGGCGATCATCAGTTCATCCACGTCGACCCGGTCAAGGCCGCGCAGACGCCGTTCGGCAGCACCATCGCCCACGGGTTTCTGTCGCTGTCACTGATGCCGAAGTTGATGGAAGACATCCTGATCGTGCCAGAAGGCCTGAAAATGGCGATCAATTATGGCCTCGACAGCGTGCGCTTCATCCAGCCGGTGAAAGTCAATTCCAAGGTACGCCTGAACGTCACGCTCACGGACGTCACCGAGAAAAAGCCCGGCCAATGGCTGTTCAAGGCCACCGCCACCCTGGAGATCGAAGGCCAGGAAAAACCTGCTTACATTGCCGAGTCCCTGTCGCTCTGCTTCGTATAAGGGTTTGCCTGTGGTGAGGCACGCACACTCACCACAGGGTATGTAAATTTATGTATGAAACTCGCAGCTGCGGCATACTCGGCGCTCAATTATCCGGATCCCGCTATGCGCCCACTCGCCCCCCTTGCCCTTGTCCTGTTGCTCACCGCTTGCGGAGATGGCGAATCGCTGTTGCCGCCGGATGCGCGCCTGCCCGATGGCGGCCGTTACCGGGGCGATGTGGTCAATGGTTTGCTGCAAGGCCAGGGCCGCGTGGATTACCCCAACGGCAGTTGGTACGCCGGCACGTTCGACAAGGGCCAGTGGCACGGTCAGGGTGAATGGCATGGCAGTAACGGCGAGGTCTATAAAGGGCAGTTCAAGCAGGGCCTGTTCGACGGCCAAGGCAGCCTGAACACCGCTGGCAGCCAGTATGTGGGCGGGTTCAAGAACGGTCGTCGCCATGGCGAAGGCACCCTCAAAGAAGGGCAGATGACCTACCGTGGCGAGTTCAAGGACGACCAATATTCCGGCCTCGGTCGCCTGGAACTGGCCGACGGTAGCCAGTATCAAGGCCAGTTCGCCCACGGCAAACCCAATGGCGAAGGCCAGCGCAACGACGACAGCGGCAACCAGTTCAGCGGCCATTTCGTCGATGGCCAACTGGAAGGCAACGGCACCTTCAACAGCGCCGATGGCGACATTTACATCGGCCAATTCAAACAGAACCAGCTCAACGGCAAGGGCCGTTACGAAAACGCCGATGGTGACGTATGGATCGGCCAGTTCAAGGAAGGCGCGCTGACCGGTAAGGGCGAGTTGATCGGCGCGGATGGCAGCCACTATGTCGGCGAGTTCGCCGACTGGCGCTTTAGTGGACAAGGCCGCCTGAACCTCACCGACGGCAGTTTCTATATCGGTGGCTTCGACAGCGATAACTACCAGGGCCGTGGCACCCTCGTACTCACCGACGGCACCGTACAGGCCGGCACCTGGGTCAACGGCATGCGCGTACGCGACGCGGAGGGCAAGTTATTACCCGACCCGTTGGAAATCGGCGTTCTGGCCCAAGGCCATCTGCTCGATGCCGCTCTCGCGGCCGTACCGGCCTCCACCTCCGCCGTCGAGCTGTACACCCTGGTGTTGGCCGGTGACGGCAAACAGAGCGTGTTCCTGCGCGAAGCCGATTACGTCAGCAATCTACTGGCGATCCGCTTTGGCGCACGCGGGCAGATTCGCCTGGTCAATCACCGCGACCACATTGCCGACCGCCCGCTGGCCACCCGCGAGAGCCTGCGCCGCTCCGTACAAACCCTGGCAGATCGCACTGGGCCGGAAGACCTGGTGTTCATCTACCTGACCAGCCACGGCACCCATGAACACGAACTGGTCCTGGACCAACCGCGCATGGAGCTGGCCGACCTGCCCGCCGACGAACTGGCGGCCGTAATGGCGCCGCTGAAAAACCGCGACAAAATTATTGTGATTTCCGCCTGTTACTCCGGCGGGTTCATCCCCGCGCTGAAAGACGACCGCACCCTGATCATGACGGCGTCGCGCGCCGACCGGGTGTCCTTCGGTTGTTCCGAAGAAGCCGACTTCACCTACTTCGGCGACGCCCTCTTCGCCCAGGCGCTCAACCAGACCGACGATTTGCAACAGGCCTTCAAGCTGGCCCAAGGGCATGTGAGCGAACGCGAACAGGCGGACAACTTCGAAGCGTCCGAGCCGCAGATCTGGGCTCCCAAAGGCGTGATCGCCCATTGGCAACTCTTGCGTAAACAGCAGGCACGAAAGGCGCTCGAAAGCGTCTCAATGAATAGCAAGGAAGCCAAAGGCAACTAAGCTGAACCGTGTAACAAGGGGGAAACACCATGTACCTGACGCCTCAGCATATTTTGCTTGCCGGAGCCTCCGGCCTAACGGGCGAACACCTGCTCGACCGCCTGCTCAACGAACCCACCGTCACCCGTGTACTTGCGCCCAGCCGCAAACCGTTGGCCGAACATCCGCGCCTGGAAAATCCAGTGGGCGACCCGGCGGTGTTCCTGCCCCGGCTCAGCGGCCAGGTAGACATTGCTTTCTGCTGCCTGGGCACCACCATCAAGCAAGCAGGCTCCGAAGAAGCGTTCCGCGCGGTGGACCTGGACATGGTGGTGGCTTTCGCCAAGCGAGCCCGGGAAATGGGCGCGCGGCACCTGATCGTGATCAGCGCGATTGGCGCCGATCCGAAGTCTTCGATCTTCTACAACCGCGTGAAAGGGGAAATGGAAGAAGCGCTCAAAGCTCAGGACTGGCCACAACTGACCATCGTGCGCCCATCGTTGCTGCTGGGCGAACGCCTCAAACCGCGCCTGGCCGAACAACTGGCCGGTCCGCTGTCGCGTCTGATTCCGGGTAAATACCACGGCATCGAAGTGTGCGAACTGGCCCGCGCCATGTGGCGCTTGGCGCTGGAAGAGCAAGACGGGGTGCGGGTGGTGGAGTCGGACGAACTGCGCAAGCTCGGTAAATAACCCCAAATAAGGGAGGGGGGGGGTTGCCCCCGATGGCGGAGGGGCTGTAAACCCAGGTTAAAGCCCGCCCGTGGCGTTGAACCCCACCCCCAGCACCGTCAACACCGACAGTGGCAACAGCAAGGTGTCGAGCAACGCACTGGCCGGCAGGTCGATGCCGGGATAGCTCGGCGCCTCGGCCCCAAACCGGTCCTTGGCGCAGCAGCCGCCATTCATCGCATATAAATCCAAACGCGTGCCGGCATACACCACCGGCGCGTTCGGCTTGGCTGCGTCCAACGTGCGCGCCGTGGCGCAGCCGGTCAGGTGCAACGCCAGCAGCACCAGCAGCGCCTTATTCATCGCTGCTCAAATGGTGCTCGCCCCACCGCGGCAGCATGTCCTGGGGGATATTCAACAGGTTGAGAATGCGCGCCACTACAAAATCCACCAGATCATCGATGGTTTGCGGCTGGTGATAGAAGCCCGGCGACGCCGGCAAAATCGTCACGCCCATATTCGATAGCTTGAGCATGTGCTCCAGGTGAATGCTCGAATACGGCGCCTCGCGCGGCACCAGAATCAGTTGGCGCCGCTCCTTCAAGGTCACGTCCGCCGCGCGCTCGATCAAATTGTTGCAGGCGCCGGTGGCAATCGCCGACAAGGTGCCGGTAGAACACGGCACCACCACCATCGCCGCCGGGGCACCGGAGCCCGAGGCCACCGGCGACATCCAGTCTTCCTTGCCGTAGACCTTGATCTGCCCCGCCGCCGCACCGGTGTACTCGGTGAGAAAGGCTTGCATCGATTGCACCTTGGCGGGCAGCGCCACATCGGTCTCGGTGGCCAGCACCAATTGCGCGGCTTTGGAAATCAAGAAGTGCACCTCCCGGTCCTCGCGCACCAGGCAATCGAGCAAGCGCAAGCCATAGGGGGCGCCGGATGCGCCAGTCATCGCCAGGGTGACGCGTTCCGGCCCGCTCATTTCAGAGCCTCGGCCAGTTTGCCATGCAGGCCGCCGAAACCACCGTTGCTCATGACCACCACATGGGTGCCCGGCGTGGCTTTTTGTTTGACGAACGCAATGATGCCTTCGATGGAGTCGCACACTTGCGAAGGCACTGTGCACTGCGCGGCAATGGCCGGCAGGTCCCAGCCGAGGTTGGCCGGGGCGTACCACACGGCCTGGTCGGCATCATTGACGCTTTCCGGCAAGCCGTCGCGGTGGGCGCCGAGTTTCATGGAGTTGGAGCGCGGTTCGACAATGGCGATGATCGGCGCATCACCGACCTGTTTGCGCAGGCCGTCGAGGGTGGTGGCAATGGCCGTCGGGTGGTGGGCAAAGTCGTCGTAGATGGTAATCCCATTCACGTCGGCGACTTTTTCCATCCGGCGCTTCACGCTTTTAAATGCGCTCAACGCCGCAATGCCCATGGCCGGAACCACGCCCACATGCCGCGCCGCCGCCAGGGTCACCAATGCGTTGGCCACGTTGTGCTGACCGGTCATGCCCCAATCGACAACACCTTGGGCCTCGCCTTCGAACAGCACCTCAAATCGCGAGCCGTCGTCACTGAGCAACTTGACCTGCCACTGCCCGCCGACACCGGTGGTTTGCACAGGGGTCCAGCAGCCCATATCGATCACTCGCTGCAGGGCCGGTTCGGTGGTCGGGTGGATCACCAGCCCCTCGCTCGGAATGGTGCGCACCAAATGGTGGAACTGCCGTTCGATCGCCGCCAGATCGGGGAAGATATCCGCGTGATCGAATTCCAAATTGTTCAAAATCGCCGTGCGCGGACGGTAGTGCACGAACTTGGAACGCTTGTCGAAGAAAGCGCTGTCGTATTCATCCGCCTCGATCACGAAAAACGGGGTCTCGCCCAGACGCGCCGATACCGAGAAGTTCTGCGGCACGCCGCCGATCAGGAAGCCCGGGCTCATGCCCGCATGCTCCAGCACCCAGGCCAGCATGCTGCTGGTGGTGGTCTTGCCGTGGGTGCCCGCAACAGCCAATACCCAGCGACCTTGCAACACATGGTCCGCCAGCCACTGCGGGCCGGACACATAAGGTAAGCCTTTATTGAGCACGTACTCGACCGCCGGATTGCCACGGGACATAGCGTTGCCGATCACGACCAGGTCCGGGACCGGCTCGAATTGCGCCGGGTCGTAGCCTTGGGTCAACTCAATGCCCTGAGCTTCCAGTTGCGTGCTCATGGGTGGGTAAACATTGGCATCGGAGCCGGTGACATGATGGCCCAGCTCTTTGGCCAGAACCGCCATCGAGCCCATGAACGTGCCGCAAATACCGAGAATATGAATGTGCATAGTCGACCTCGTAAAACATCGAGGCAGGTTAGCGTAGGGTGGGGAAATTCGCACTCTTTAGCTGATAGCCTGGCGGGCGATCCCGTGTCTGCGCAGCTTTCTATAAAGGGTATTGCGGCTGATACCGAGCTGCTGCGCCGTGAGTGTCATATGCCAGCGTTGTTGCTCCAGCACGGCCAGTAACGCCAGGCGCTCGGCATCGTCCAACGGTGACTCCAGCTGCGCCGCCTCGGTCAGGGCCTGCGGGTGGGCCTGACGGATCGCGACAGGCAGATCTTCCAGGCCCACACGTCCGTTGTCACACAGCGCCGCCAGCGTGCGCAGCACCGTACGCAGTTGCCGCACATTCCCCGGCCAGCTGAAACCCAACAGTGCCGAGCGCGCCGCCGCATCCAACACTATTGTCTGCCCATGCGCCTCCTGCGCCAGGAGAAACTCCAGCAACTGCGCCTTATCGCTGCGTTCACGCAACGGTGGCAGGCTGACTTCCAGACCGTTGAGCCGGTAATACAAATCTTCGCGAAAGCTACCGTTCCGTACGCGCTCCGACAGGTTTCGGTGAGTGGCACTGATGATGCGCACGTTCACCGCCTGGGGCTCGCCACCAATGGGCACCACTTGGCGGTCTTCCAGCACCCGCAATAGCCGGGTTTGCAGGGCCAGCGGCATGTCTCCGATTTCATCCAGAAACAGCGTGCCACCGTCGGCCTGCTGCAATTTGCCGGGCATGCCTTCTTTGCGTGCACCGGTAAAGCTGCCACCGCGATAACCGAACAGTTCGCTTTCGATCAGGCTTTCCGGGATCGCCGCGCAATTGAGGGCGATAAAGGCCTTGTCGACGCGCTGGCTGGCGTGGTGGACGGCTTTGGCGAAGGCTTCCTTGCCGGAGCCGGTTTCGCCGTTGATCAGCAACGGCACGTCGCGCTCGAATACCCGCAGCGCCTTGCGAAACCCCTCCTGCAACGACGGGTCGCCCAGGCAGATATCGGGCTGGCGCGCAGGTTGCGGGGCTGGGTTCGGCGCAGGCGCCAGCACGGCCGACACGCGGCGCGGCTGGCCACGCAAGGCGGCGAACAAATGCCGCCCCTCCCGCGTGCGCAGGGGCCAACTGGCAGTGGCCGTAGCGCTGGCGCGACAGAGTAGTTGATCCAGGGAACACTCGAAAAAGGCCTCCACCGGTCGCCCCAACAACCCGTCGCGCACTTGCCCCAGCAGGTTCAAGGCGCTCTGGTTGACCGCGCATATGCGTCCTTCGCCATCGAAGGCCAGCAAGCCTTCGCTGAATAACCCCACGGACTCGGCCTGCAAATGAAAACGCAACAGCCAGTGCTGCTCAAAGTGACGCAGGAAGTAACAGCTTTCGATCATCTTGGCCGACAGGTTCACCAGCGCCATGGTGTGGAACTGGCTCTGGCGCGACACCGCCTCGCGAGCCGATGACACATCCAACACTGCCAGCAGCTCGCCGTGGGGGTCGAACACTGGGCTGGCCGAACAGGTCAGCCCGGTGTGCCGGCCGCGAAAATGCTCATCCCGATGAATCGTCAAGGGTTGACGTTCAACCAGGCAGGTGCCGATGCCATTGGTGCCTTCGCTGGCCTCACTCCAATCGGCACCGAGCCACAACCCGGCGCGCTCGAAAACCCTACGCTCGGAGGGCGCGGTGACACAGTTGAGGATCACTCCGCGCGCATCGGTCAGCAGCACCGCGTGGCCGGCACCTGAGAGTTGTTGGTGCAGGCTGTTCATCTCGCTGCCGGCGATTTGCAGTACTTGCTGCAGACGCTCACGGCTTTCGAGCAGGCGGCCGTGTTCGAGCACGGTGGGAGCGATGGTTTGCGCAGGGTCGAGGTGGTAATCCTCCAGGCACCGCAGCCAGGAACGAGCGATGGAAGGATCGCTCGATGGGTCGCGGCCACGCGCCACTGTCAGGACCTGCTGGGCATGGCGACTGAAATGATCGTTGTGCATGTTCTTATTATTCTCCCGGCGTGAGAGCGTCCAGCATCCTCCAGCCCTGTGATGGATGCAATCCCGAGTCGGCCCACTGGTCATAAGCTGTACCGTTTATGGCACAAACTGTCACACCCGCTGTATCGCGCGTGCCACAGCAACCCTTTGCAACAAACCCCAACCCCTTGATTTACCTGGCCCACAACGCAGTGGCCCAACCTTTGCTCTACGCTTTACCAAGCGCTTGAGCGCTGCACTCCAATAAACATAAAAAGCCAGGAGATACCCACCATGCGTTACGCACACCCCGGTACTGAAGGCGCGATCGTTTCGTTCAAGGCCAAGTACGGCAACTACATCGGTGGCGAGTTCGTTGCGCCGGTCGATGGCAACTATTTCACCAACACCTCGCCGGTCAACGGCAAGCCTATCGCCGAATTCCCCCGCTCCACTGCCAAGGACATCGATAAAGCGCTGGACGCCGCCCATGCCGCCGCCGACGCCTGGGGCAAAACCTCAGCCCAGGACCGCTCGCTGGTGCTGCTGAAAATCGCCGATCGCATCGAGCAGAACCTCGAACTGCTTGCCATCACCGAGACCTGGGACAACGGCAAAGCCGTGCGTGAAACCCTCAACGCCGACATCCCCCTCGCTGCCGACCACTTCCGTTACTTCGCCGGCTGCATCCGCGCCCAGGAAGGCACCAGCGCCGAGATCAATGAGCACACCGCGTCCTATCACTTCCATGAGCCGCTGGGCGTGGTCGGTCAGATCATTCCTTGGAACTTCCCACTGCTGATGGCCGCCTGGAAACTCGCCCCGGCCCTTGCCGCCGGTAACTGCATCGTGCTCAAGCCGGCCGAGCAGACGCCGCTGGGCATCAACGTGTTGATGGAAGTGATCGGCGACCTGCTGCCACCGGGCGTGCTGAACGTGGTGCACGGGTTCGGCAAAGAAGCCGGCGAAGCCCTGGCCACCAGCAAGCGCATCGCCAAGATCGCCTTTACCGGTTCAACCCCGGTGGGCTCGCACATCATGCACGCGGCGGCCACCAACATCATCCCGTCCACCGTCGAACTGGGCGGCAAGTCGCCGAACATCTTCTTCGCCGACATCATGAAAGCCGAACCGTCGTTCATCGAAAAGGCCGCTGAAGGCTTGGTGCTGGCATTCTTCAACCAAGGCGAAGTCTGCACCTGCCCATCCCGCGCGCTGGTGGAAGAGTCGATCTACGACGATTTCATGAAAGTGGTGATGAAGAAGATCGAGCAGATCAAACGCGGCGACCCGCTGGACACCGACACCATGGTCGGCGCCCAGGCGTCCGAGCAGCAGTTCGACAAGATCCTCTCGTACCTGGACATCGCCAAGGGCGAAGGTGCGCAACTGCTGGCCGGCGGCCAGGTCGAGAAACTCAGCGGCGACATGGCCGGCGGTTACTACATCCAGCCGACCCTGCTTAAGGGCACCAACGAAATGCGCGTGTTCCAGGAAGAAATCTTCGGCCCGGTGGTGAGCATCACCACGTTCAAGGACGAAGCCGAAGCCCTGGCAATTGCCAACGACACCGAGTTCGGCCTGGGTGCCGGCGTGTGGACCCGCGATATCAACCGCGCCTACCGCATGGGCCGGGCGATCAAAGCAGGCCGCGTATGGACCAACTGCTACCACCTCTACCCGGCGCACGCCGCGTTCGGCGGTTACAAGAAGTCCGGCGTGGGCCGTGAGACTCACAAGATGATGTTGGATCACTACCAGCAGACCAAGAACTTGCTGGTGAGTTACGACATTAATCCATTGGGCTTCTTCTAACTCACAACACCCTCCCATCTTTGAAATGCCATCAACTGTGGGAGGGGGCCTGCCCCCTCCCACATTTAGATATTTATAAGTACTTGCGAATACATCCGGCCCACAGAGGCCGAGTTAAAAACAATAACAATGAAAGGTACTTTTCCATGCCTAGCGAACCCACTGGATCTTCTGTCGACTTCGAAAAAGTCGACACCGACTACTTCCAACAACGCGAACTGAAAAAAGGCGCCGCCGGCTGGGTACTGCTGGTGGGCCTCGGCGTTGCCTACGTGATCTCCGGCGATTATGCCGGCTGGAACTTCGGCCTGGCCCAAGGCGGCTGGGGCGGCATGTTCCTCGCAACTTTACTGATGGCCACCATGTACTTGTGCATGTGTTTTTCCTTGGCCGAACTGTCCTCGATGATCCCCACCGCCGGCGGTGGCTACGGCTTTGCCCGCAGCGCTTTCGGGCCCTGGGGCGGGTTTCTCACCGGAACGGCCATCCTGATCGAATACGCAATCGCCCCGGCCGCTATCGCGGTATTTATCGGCGCCTATTGCGAGTCGCTGTTCGGCATTGGCGGCTGGATGATTTATCTGGCGTTCTACATCCTGTTTATCGGCATCCATATTTTCGGCGTCGGCGAAGCGCTGAAACTGATGTTCGTGATCACCGCCATTGCGGCGATTGCCCTGGGCGTGTTCCTTGTGGCTATGGTGCCGCACTTCAACATGGCCAACTTGCTGGATGTGCCGGTGACCGAAGCCAAGGGCGCCAGCACCTTCCTGCCCTTCGGCTACGTCGGGGTATGGGCGGCAATCCCTTATGCGATCTGGTTTTTCCTCGCCGTGGAAGGCGTACCGCTGGCCGCTGAAGAAACCAAGAACCCCAAGCGCGACCTGCCCCGTGGCCTGATCGGCGCCATTGTGGTGCTCACCAGTTTTGCCCTGCTGATTCTGGTGATCGCACCGGGCGGCGCCGGCACCTATGCGCTGGTCAAATCGGGTAACCCGTTGGTGGAAGCACTGGCGTTGTCCTACGGCGGCTCGACCTGGATGGGCAGCTTCGTCAATCTGGTCGGCCTGGCCGGGCTGATCGCGAGCTTTTTCTCGATTATCTACGCCTATTCGCGGCAGATTTTCGCGCTTTCCCGCGCCGGCTACCTGCCGCGCAAGCTGTCGCAAACCAACAAAAGCAAGGCGCCGGTACTGGCGCTGGTGATCCCCGGCATCATCGGGTTCGGCCTGTCCCTCACTGGCCAGGGCGATCTGCTGATCCTGGTGGCGGTGTTCGGTGCGACGATTTCCTATGTGTTGATGATGGCCGCGCACATCACCCTGCGCGTGCGTCGCCCCAAAATGGAACGTCCTTACCGCACGCCCGGCGGCATTTTCACGTCCGGCGTCGCGCTGGTACTGGCCTGTGTGGCCGTGGTGGCGGGCTTTCTGGTGGATCCGCGGGTGGTGATTGGCGCGGCGATCATCTATGGAGTATTAATTGCTTACTTTGCTTTCTACAGCCGGCATCACTTGGTAGCAGGCACGCCCGAAGAAGAATTCGCCGCGATCCAGGCCGCAGAGGCCGCCTTGCACTAAGCCGTAAACCTCGACGCGGGCGCTGTTCATTCATTTGGCCCGCGTCGTCAAGGAGACACTGTATGGCAAGCTTTTCCCACGCGGTCGGTGCACAAACCTACCGCTTTGATAGCCTCAAAGACGTAATGGCCAAGGCCAGCCCCGCCCGTTCCGGGGACTTTCTGGCCGGCGTGGCCGCGCAGAACGACGGCGAGCGGGTGGCGGCGCAAATGGCGCTGGCAAATATCCCGTTGAAACATTTCCTTGAAGAAGCGCTGATTCCCTACGAAAGCGATGAAGTCACCCGTCTGATCATCGACACCCACGACAAACAGGCATTTAGCGCAGTCAGCCACCTGACCGTCGGCGGCCTGCGCGACTGGCTACTGAGCGACGCCGCCGACGAACAATCCCTACGCGCCCTGGCGCCCGGGCTGACGCCGGAAATGGCCGCCGCCGTGTCGAAGATCATGCGCGTGCAGGACCTGGTGCTGGTGGCGCAGAAGATCCGCGTCGTCACCCAGTTTCGCGGCACCATGGGCCTGCGCGGGCGCTTGTCGACGCGCCTGCAACCCAACCACCCCACGGACGAACCGGCGGGCATCGCCGCCAGCATTCTCGACGGCCTGCTCTACGGCAACGGCGACGCCATGATCGGCATCAACCCGGCCACCGACAGCATCGCCTCGATCTGCGCGATGCTGGAGATGCTCGACGCGATCATCCAACGCTACGAGATCCCCACCCAAGCCTGTGTGCTGACCCACGTCACCACCTCTATCGAAGCCATCAACCGTGGCGTGCCCCTGGACCTGGTGTTTCAGTCGATTGCCGGCACCGAGGCGGCCAACGCCAGTTTCGGCATCAGCCTGAGCGTGCTGCAGGAAGGTTACGAGGCGGGTTTGAGCCTCAAGCGCGGCACCCTGGGACAAAACCTGATGTATTTCGAAACCGGCCAGGGCAGCGCCTTGTCAGCCAACGCGCACTTTGGCGTCGACCAGCAAACCTGCGAAACCCGCGCTTACGCGGTGGCGCGGCATTTCAAGCCGTTTCTGGTTAACACCGTGGTCGGCTTTATCGGCCCGGAATACCTGTACAACGGCAAGCAAATCATCCGCGCCGGCCTTGAGGATCATTTCTGCGGCAAGCTATTGGGCGTGCCGATGGGCTGCGACATCTGCTACACCAACCACGCCGAAGCCGACCAGGACGACATGGATACCCTGCTGACGCTGCTGGGCGTGGCCGGGATCAACTTCATCATGGGCATCCCCGGCTCCGACGACATCATGCTCAACTACCAGACCACCTCCTTCCATGACGCGCTATACGCCCGGCAGACCTTGGGGTTAAAACCGGCACCGGAATTTGAACAGTGGCTGGCGAAAATGGGCATTTTCACGCAGGCCGACGGTAAGGTGCGCTTCGGCAGCAGCCTGCCACCGGCTTTTCGCCAAGCCTTGGCGCAACTGGGATGAAGGAGCCTACCGTGCAACGCGACCTGCCCGACAACCCCTGGCTGGAACTGCGCCGCCTCACCCCGGCGCGCATTGCCCTGGGCCGCACCGGCACCAGCATTCCCACCAGTGCGCAACTGGATTTCCAGTTCGCCCACGCCCAGGCGCGCGACGCGGTGCACCTGCCGTTCGACCATGCGGGCCTGAGCCAGCAACTGGCCGAACGCGGGCGTGACAGCTTGTTGCTGCACAGCGCCGCCACCGACCGCCACAGCTACCTGCAACGCCCGGACCTGGGCCGCCGCTTGAGTGATGAATCGGCCCAGGCCCTGCGCGCGCATGCCCAGGCCAATCCGGGAGGCGTGGACCTGGCAGTGGTGGTGGCCGATGGTTTATCGGCATTGGCGGTGCATAAACACACCTTGCCGTTTCTGACACGCCTGGAGGAACAAACCCACGCCGAGGGCTGGTCGTTATCGCCGGTGATACTGGTGGAACAGGGCCGTGTGGCCGTGGCCGACGAGATCGGGCAATTGCTCGGCGCCAAAATGGTGGTGATCCTGATCGGCGAACGACCGGGGCTCAGCTCACCGGACAGCCTGGGCCTGTATTTCACCTACAACCCCAAGGTCGGCCTCACCGATGCCTACCGCAACTGCATCTCCAACGTGCGTTTGGAAGGGCTGAGTTACGGCATGGCAGCGCATCGCCTGCTTTACTTGATGCGAGAGGCGTGTCGACGGCAGCTGTCGGGGGTCAATCTCAAGGACGAGGCGCAGGTTCAGACGATCGAGTCGGACGATCCGGACCTGATGAAAGGGAATTTTCTGCTCAGCTCACCGGATGACCAATAGCGGCACGATTGCGCTTTTTGGCGCCATTAGGCAGCATCCGGTCACGGCCGCTTGTGTGGTCATACCCCATTTGGAAGTTGAGGCCTGGCATGCGGATTACTCAAGCGACCCTGGAACACTTGGACCTGTTGACCCCCTTGTTCGTCAAATACCGCGAGTTCTATGGGGCGCTGCCCTACCCGGACTCGTCCCGGGCCTTCCTGGAAAAACGCCTGCGGCGCAAGGAGTCGGTGATCTACCTGGCGCTGGCCGATGACGACGACAAGAAGCTGCTTGGGTTTTGCCAGCTGTACCCGAGCTTTTCGTCGCTGTCGCTCAAGCGGGTGTGGATCCTCAATGATATTTATGTGGCCGAAGACGCACGTCGCCAATTGGTGGCGGACAACCTGATGCGCACGGCCAAGAAAATGGCCAAGGAGACCCACGCGGTGCGGCTGCGGGTGTCCACCAGCAGTGATAACCAGGTGGCGCAAAAAACCTACGAGTCGATGGGTTTTCGCGAGGACACCGAATTCAAGAACTACACGTTGCCGATCAGCGAAGACTGATGCCCGGATAGACACACTGTTAACGAGGGCAAGCCCTCTCCCACATTGATCTTATTGTCATGGCGGGTTTGCGACCGGTTCTGCGGGTGTAAATGCAGGGAAACGCTCCGAGCCAGGTGCCTTGACACTACTCCAATGTGGGAGGGGGCTTGCCCCCGATGACGGTCTGACTGCCCCACCACTTTCGCGAACACGCTGAATTGGTGGCAATCTGCAGACCGGGCTCCACGACATCCCCCGCTACAAAAGCCACACGCTTTTCACCTCCCGATCCGTATAATGCGCACCTTTCAGGGTTGTAAGAATCGCGGCATACACTTGTAGCCTTACTTACCCGAGCTTCCGCACAGGCCTGCTGAGTCGGGCCGTTCACACAGGTGCCATCCATGGATTTCAACCCGCTCGACCTTATCCTGCATCTCGATGTTTACCTCGATCTGCTGGTCACCAATTACGGTCCGTGGATCTACGCCATTCTGTTTCTGGTGATCTTTTGCGAGACCGGCCTGGTGGTCATGCCCTTCCTGCCGGGCGATTCGCTGCTGTTTATTGCCGGTGCGGTGGCGGCCGGCGGCGGTATGGACCCGGTGTTGTTGGCCGGCCTGTTGATGCTGGCGGCGATCCTTGGCGACAGCACCAACTATGTGATCGGGCGAACCGCCGGCGAGCGTTTGTTCAGCAACCCGAATTCGAAGATCTTCCGCCGCGACTACTTGCAAAAAACCCACGATTTCTATGACAAGCACGGCGGCAAAACCGTGACCCTGGCGCGCTTCCTGCCGATCCTGCGCACCTTTGCGCCGTTCGTCGCCGGCGTCGCCAAAATGCCGTACGCCCGCTTTTTCGGCTTCAGCGTGCTGGGTACCGTGCTGTGGGTCGGCGGCCTGGTGACCCTCGGGTACTTCTTCGGCAACGTGCCGTTTATCAAGAAAAACCTGTCGCTGTTGGTGGTGTTCATCATTCTGCTGTCCCTGGTGCCGATGATCATCGGCGTGTTTCGCAGCCGCTTTGGCCGCACCAGCTCCGAAGCCAAACAGCAGTAACCGGCGATGTGGTCCCTCAGCGCCTGGCGTCGTCGGCGCCTGCTGGCCAAGCACCCGATTGCCGACGACACGTGGCAGCGGGTGCGCCATCACCTGACCTTCCTCGACGGCATCAGCGCCGAGCAGGACCAGTGGCTGCGTGAAGCCTGCGTGGTGTTCCTCGCCGAAAAACACCTCACCGCCCTCCCCGGCGTCGACTTGCATCAGGAACAACGCCTGCTGCTCGCCGCCCAAGCGCAATTGCCGCTGATGAACCTTGGCGACCTCGATTGGTATCAGGGCTTCCACGAAATCGTGCTGTACCCCGACGACTTCCTCAGCCCGCAACGTCATCGCGACGCCAGCGGCGTCGAGCACGAGTGGGATGGCGAGCACAGCGGCGAAGCCTGGCAACAAGGCCCGGTGATCCTTGCCTGGCCCGGCGTGCTAGCCAGCGGCCAGTGGGAAGGCTACAACCTGGTGATCCACGAACTGGCGCACAAGCTCGACATGCTCAACGGCGACGCCAACGGCCTGCCGCCGCTGCACAGCGACATGCGCGTGCAGGAGTGGGCCAGCGTGATGCAAAGCGCGTTTGATGACCTCAATCGCCAGTTGGACGCCCACCCCGATGCCGAAACGCAGATAGACCCGTACGCGGCGGAAAACCCGGCGGAGTTCTTTGCCGTTACCAGCGAATATTTCTTCAGCGCCCCGGATTTGCTGGTCGACAGTTATCCCCAGGTATACGCCCAACTCAGCCGCTTCTATCGCCAGGATCCCCTGGCCCGCCTGACCCAACTGCAAGCCGCTGACCCGCGCTATCAGCCACAAGGCGAATGACCGTACGACGTCTGGCGCATGGCATCGGCGTCAGAATGTGCCTATAATCGCGGCCACTTTTAGGCCAATCCGGCCAAGTTTCTTGGCCAACTAACGGGGGCAACGCCCAATGAGCTACAGCAAGATTCCGGCTGGCAAAGACCTGCCGAACGACATCTACGTCGCCATCGAGATTCCGGCCAACCACGCGCCGATCAAATACGAAATCGACAAAGACAGCGACTGCCTGTTCGTTGACCGTTTCATGGCCACCCCGATGTTCTACCCGGCCAACTACGGTTTTATCCCCAACACCCTGGCTGACGACGGCGACCCCCTCGACGTACTGGTCGTAACCCCTTACCCGGTTACCCCTGGCTCGGTTATCCGCGCACGCCCAGTCGGCATCCTGAACATGACCGACGACGGCGGCGGCGATGCCAAAGTCATCGCAGTGCCTCACGACAAACTGTCCCAGCTGTACGTGGACGTGAAGGAATACACCGATCTGCCGCCACTGCTGCTGGAACAGATCAAACACTTCTTCGAGAACTACAAAGACCTCGAAAAAGGCAAATGGGTGAAGATCGACGGTTGGGGCAACGCAGACGCCGCCCGTGCCGAGATCATGAAGTCGGTGGCTGCCTACAAAGGCTGATACCGAATCCTCATTGCCTGAGTCCATCAGAAAAAGCCCCGTTCATTCGGGGCTTTTTTTTGGAAAAAATAAACGCATAGTTCAACAAACAGCAACTAACGTTTAAGTGCGCAATAAAAATGAAAAAATAGGCCACAACTAAGCAAAAACCTACAAGTGCAAATCAACGCATGGTTTATTTGATTAGTTTTCTCGGCCAGTAAACTCTGCGTTTATGAATAAATCAGGTGATCGTTTAAAAGCGCTACTGCGGGAAGTTCATCTTTCCGCTTCCGACTTCGCCAAGAACCGCGGTGTCACACCTCAACATGTGAACAACTGGTTCAAACGCGGCGTGCCCATGGGCCGACTCAATGAGATCGCAGAACTGCTCTGTGTCTCCAGCCGTTGGCTACGCACCGGCGAAGGCCCCAAACACCCACCGGCCAACTTCCTGCTGGAAGGCCCCGGTACACGGAAAGGACTCCCCACCCGCGAAGAAAGTGGCAAATACCTCACAGGCCCCGCCTGCCCGCCGGAAAAACTGGATGTGGAAATCCCCCTCCACCCCACCTTCACTTCAACCGAACGTATTCGCATCTCTGTGCACGCTCTCAAAACCCTCAACATCAACCCCGACCGCGCGCTGGGCGCCTACATGGTCGACAACAGCATGATCGACATCATCCAGCAAGGCGCCACCCTCGCCATCGACAAAGGCCGTACCCAAATCATTGACGGCGAAATCTACGCCGTCGAACACGACGGCATGCTACGCATCAAATACCTCTACAACCGGCCTGGCGGCGGTTTGCGCATGCGCAGTCACAACGCCAGCGAACACCCGGATGAATACCTCACCCACGAGGAACGCTTCGAACAGAACTTCGAGATTGTAGGCTGGGTGTTTTGGTGGTCCACCCTCAACAACCGCCGCCCTCCGGTACCGCTGGATGAGCACCTATTAGGCTGGGAAGGCTCTAAATCGGACACGGAGGTGGGCAACTGAGAGGAATGTGGGTATCATCCGTCGCACATTTGGCAGGGGTAGCCCAAGGCTATCCACCCTGCTCGGCGAAGCGGAGGAGTTCCCGCGGATGCCCCTACTATTCAGCCCGACGCCATGTGGGCTGAGCGATTTGAAGGCTGGTAAGGTTTGTCAAAAACAAATTGAAGCAGTCCCCGAGAAGCCGGCCACAAGCCGGCTTTTTAATGTCCGTAAGAAACGCCCTCCTATAGTCGCAACCACCGCGACGCCGCCACTGCGAACACCTGTCACTCAGTCTCCCTTCAACGCTCGACTCTTCATCGGCAGCACTGTCGAACAAGATTTGCCATCGTCCTATTTAAGTTGACAGAAAGACATATTCCAGCCGGTTTATCACATTCTAAGCACCCATTAATCTGTGCCCATGTTGAACGCAACGCCCAACCAACCTAAACAAAAAAGGATTCAACCATGAGCACTGCAACCTACAACCGCCTCAACAAAGACGACGCCATCGTACTGCTGGTCGACCACCAGACCGGTCTGATCTCCCTGGTGCAGGACTTCTCACCCAACGAGTTCAAGAACAACGTGCTGGCTTTGGCCGACCTGGCGAAGTTCTTCAACCTGCCGACCATCCTCACCACCAGCTTCGAACAGGGCCCCAACGGCCCGCTGGTGCCGGAGCTGAAAGAGATGTTCCCGGATGCGCCTTACATCGCCCGTCCTGGTCAGATCAATGCGTGGGACAACGAAGATTTCGTCAAGGCAATCAAAGCCACCGGCCGTAAGCAAATCATCATTGCCGGTGTGGTCACGGATGTCTGCGTAGCGTTCCCGACCTTGTCGGCGCTGGCGGAAGGGTTTGAGGTGTTTGTGGTAACCGATGCATCCGGCACGTTCAACACCACGGTGCAGCAAGCGGCGTGGAGCCGGATGACACAAGCCGGTGCACAGTTGATGAACTGGTTCTCGGTGGCTTGTGAGCTGCATCGCGACTGGCGTAACGATATCGAAGGGCTGGGCAATCTACTGTCCCAGCGTATCCCGAACTATCGCAACTTGATGAATGGGTATGCGGCGCTGACGGCGCATCAGAAGTAAGCCAGCCTTAGCGTGCGATAAGCCTGCCCTGAAAAGCAGGCTTTCGTTATTCAACCGAGCTTCCAACTTTGAGAACCACAGCGCACTGCTCTTCAATCAGCATAATCGCCATTTGAAGTAGCCCCCAACTGTGATTGGGGCTGACTATTGCGCGACCTTCATAAGCCCTTTCTGATTTTCCCCACCGTTCATCCAGCCGCTTTTTACTGCGGCAGACTCCGACGCCTTGCCCTCTGCCGAGACGTCACGGATGACCCACGCTTCCCACATTGCCTCTATCGAACATGAGCTGGATGGCTTTCATCAGAGCCTGGTGACTTATCGCCAGCAGATGGGCGCCTGGTATTCGCGGACGGTGGATTCGGTGAGCCATGCGGCAGATATGCCGTCGTTGCTGGGGATGGATCGGGTGTTGCGCGTCGGTGACTCGCAGACAACCGTAAGCATGAGCGACGCTAACTTTATCGGCAGTGTTGCCGTGTGCCAGTTGGGCGGCGAGCTGAAGATAGAGAGCAAATTCGACTCAGTGTATGACGTGCCGATTGGCGACATTCCGGTCGAGGTGATCAGGCTGGATGACGGCAGTTCCACGCGGGTCATGTTGGATGAGCACGGCAAGGGCTCACACCACTGCGCCGCTGGCGGGCGCTATCAGGTTCGGGTACAGGGCGGTGTTTCCCAGGAGCAGGTTGACGCGTTGTTCGCCTCCTACGCCGGGCTGATGGCGGACCTGGAGCGGTGGCTTCGCGAACAGTGGCAAGGCTTCAAGCCGCATTGGCAGCAGTCCACGGCCAGTGCGATTGGCAGCGGCGTGCTGGCGGGCAGTTGGGCCGCGATCCGGGACGTGTGGGACAGCATCAAGCTGGTGCAGGCGATTCTTGAAAACCCGTTGAAGTACGTCGAACAGCTGGGAGCCGAAGCGGCCAAGCTGGCACAAATCGCCACCGATGCGCCCAAGGTCATGGAACAGGCGATGTTGCTCGCCAGTGATGAGGCGGCGCTGTTCCTGCTGGTGCGCACGGCGATGATCTGGTTGGGCGCATTGCCGCCCAGTGAGATTGCGCAAGTGGCCGCTGGGTTTGTGGTGTCGCTGCTGATTGACCTGGTGATTGGCGCGGTGCTGACCATCGCATTGCCGGCGGCGGCTGTGGCGTATTTGAGCCTGCGGTTGGCCAGGTATGGCGCACAGATTGTTAAAGCGGCTGTTGGTTTTGTTCAGAGCGTGCTGGCGATTCTGACGAGGTTCATGCAGGCGGTGGATCGCTACAAAGCGGTAGCGGTTCGCGGCGTGGTCGGCGGAGTGAAGCAAGGCACGCTGCAGATGCGCTGGCGGGCGCGGCAGAACGCGGTGCTGAAGCAAAAAGAGCCTGTGGATGATGCACCGCTCGTGGCGACAAATCCTAAGGGCGATGCGGCGGCTTCTGCGGATAAAACCGTCACTAACGGCTGCCCCGTATCGATGGTCACCGGCGAGGAATTGCTGACCCTGACTGATGGCACGTTGGATGGGATTTTGCCGTTTGAATGGACACGCCTGTATCGCACCAGTGCGGTGGAAGTCGATTTAGGACTGGGGTTTGGCTGGAGCCACGGCCTGGCACAGCGGCTGCTGGTTTCAGGCGATTCGGTGGTGTGGACCGACCATGAAAATCGCTCTATCTCGTTTCCAATCCCCACCGTTGCGAGGCCGGCAATCACCAATAGCCTGGCCGAAGCAGCGATCTATCTGGGGGCTTCGCCGGATGAGCTGGTGCTGGCCCAGGCATCGCGGTTCTACCACTTTCGCGACGGTGTGCTGACGGCGATCAGCGATGCGTATGACAACCGCCTGCGAATTTTCCGCGACGTGCTCGGACGTATCGAGCGGGTGGATAACGGGGTGGGTCGCTCGTTGTTTCTGCGCTATGGGAGCGGGCGCATTGTCGCGGTGGACTACCAGATTCAGCGCGCCGAAGGCCGTGGTCCGTATGTCTGGACGACTGAGCAAAACGTCGTTTCCTACGCCTATGACGACCTGGGCCGACTGGTCTCGGCGACCAATGCCGTCGGCGAGAGCGAGGTGTATCGCTACGACGAGCAGCACGTCATTGTGGAACGCGGCCTGGCCGGTGGGGCGAGTTTCTTCTGGGCGTGGGAACGCTCCGGCAAGGCGGCGCGCTGTGTGCGGCACTGGGCCAGCTTCTCGCAGATGGACACGCGCTATGTGTGGGGCGATGACGGCCAAGTCACGGTGCACAACGCCGATGGCAGCCAGGAAATCTATGTCCACGACGACCGTGCGCGATTGGTGCAACGCATCGATCCCGATGGCGCGCAGCACTTCAAATCCTACGATGCCCAAGGGCGGTTGACGGTCGAACAAGACCCGCTGGGGGCGGTGACGGCGTATCAGTACGACGAAGCCGGACGGCTGGTGGCGCTGTTTCCCGGCGAAGATGAGCCCACTACCTACGAGCATGACCACGGTTTCGTACGCGTGGTGCGCCGGGGTGAAGCGGTCTGGAAATACGAGCGCAATGACCAGGGCGATATCACCCGTAGCACCGATCCCGACGGTCACGTTACCGACTACAGCTACAACAAACATGGGCAACTGACCGGCGTCTGGTACCCGGATCACAGCTGCCATCGCTTGGTGTGGAATGAGCGCGGGCAACTGGTTGAGGAGCAGTTGCCCAATGGTGGCATCAGGCGCTATCGCTACGACGACCTGGGCCGCGAGGTGGCGCGCGAAGATGAACACGGCGCGCTGACCCAGTACCAGTGGGACGCTGTGGGTCGGCTGACTCGTCTGACCCTGCCAGGCGGTGCCACCCGCGAATACAGCTACAACCCCTACGGAAAAATCACCGCCGAACGCGACGAACTCGGCCACGTCACCCGCTACGACTACGCCGACGGCCTGCACCTGATCAGCCGTCGCCTGAATGCCGATGGTACTCAGGTCCAGTACCGCTATGACAACGCCCGATTACTGCTCACCGAAATCGAAAACGAGGTCGGCGAGACCTACCGACTCAACTATCACCCCAACGGGCTGATCCAACAGGAAGTCGGGTTTGATGGGCAGCGCACCGCTTACGTTTACGACCTCAACGGCAACCTGCAGGAAAAAACCGAACACGGCGACGACGGTAGTCAGCTCGTCACTCGTTACGAACGCGACCACGCCGGACGCCTCGTACGAAAAACCCTGCCCGACGGCAACAACGTCGATTACGCCTACGACCGCCAGGGCAATCTCCTCAGTGTCGACGACGGCCACTGGGCGTTGGCCTACGAATACGACCGCCAAAACCGCCTCACCGCCGAACACCAGGGCTGGGGCACCCTGCGCTACGGCTACGACGCCTGCGGCCAGCTCAAGCACCTGCGCCTGCCGGACAACAACCGCGTAGTGTTCAACCGCGACAAGGGCGGGCACCTTGCGACTGTTGAATTGAATGGCAAAACCCTGACCTCGCACCTATTCAACGCCGGTCTGGAACACCAGCGCCAACAAGGCCAACTGCTCAGCCACTATCACTACGACGACCAACAGCGCCTGCACGCCCACGCCGTCACCCACCAGACCCATCCGCTCTACCAGCGTCAATACGACTACGACCGAGGCGGCAACCTCACCCACCTGCTCGACACCCGCAAAGGCGAACACCACTACCACTACGACCCGCTGCAACGCCTGACCCGCGCCGACCATTCCCACGACGTGCAGGAACGTTTCGCCCACAACCCGGCCGGCAACCTGCTGATGCAAAACCGCCCCGGCCCCGACATCGTCGCCGGCAACCGCCTGCTGATCCAGGGCGACCGCCACTACACCTACGACGCCTTCGGCAACCTGACCCAGGAACGGCGTGGCAAAGGCCAGCAACTCGTCACCGAATACCGTTATGACAGCCAGCACCGGCTGATCGAAATCACCCGGCCTAACGGCCAAACCGCCAGCTACCGCTATGACCCGTTTGGCCGACGTATCAGCAAAACCGTCGACGGCATCACCACCGAATTTTTCTGGCAAGGCGACACACTTATCGCCGAACACCAAGCGGGCCGCCACCGCAGCTACCTCTACGAACCCGACAGCTTCCGGCCGCTGGCGCTTTTAGAAGGCTTCGGTCCAAAAGAAACACAGCCCTACCACTACCAACTCGACCACCTCGGCACACCCCAGGAACTCACCACCCCCGAGGGCGATATCGCCTGGTCCGCCCACTACCGCGCCTACGGCGAAATCGCCCGCCTCGACGTAGGCAAAATCGATAATCCGCTGCGTTTCCAGGGCCAATACTTCGACGAAGAAAGCGGCCTGCACTACAACCGCCATCGCTACTACAATCCGGATATTGGTCGCTACCTGACGCCGGACCCGGTGAAGTTGGCGGGTGGGATTAATGGGTATCGGTATGTGCCTAACCCTACGGGGTGGGTGGATCCGCTGGGACTGAGTACATGCCCAGGGAATAAAGAATGTAAACCATCGTTGAGTGTTGACGAGCCTGTACCGCGACACAATGATGGACAGCCAAGCCTACCCACTGCCCACTCTCATTTTCCAAGCGATCCTAATGATTTAACAGACGTGCTAGGAGTAGCGCCAAAAGTCTCCACGACAAAGCATGGCACTCAGCGAATGGAGTGGAAACCTAACAGTAATACCCGGATTAGATTTGAGAGCCATCCGGGAGATGAGGGTGTATTCGTACAGAGACATCACGGCGAGCACTATCACATAGAGCTAAAGCCCAACGACTTCAGTTGGAAACAGGCTGAAAAAAACAGTCTAGTAATGAAAGTACTACCACATAATTACGAAGAAGGGCACGGAACCGGATTTTTGCCGGGTGAAAAACATCCAGGAAGCTGACATGAAAAAATTCCCTGTGGCAGATGGAACAATTGAAAAACTGATATGCAACCGCAATACATTGATAATGGAGTTTACAGACTGGCAGGAAAGACGATGGGAGATAACCTTCAACGATCTAGTTGCCTTTCAAGGCTTAGGCGCTGTCGGCACCGAAATATGTGATATGTACGAAGAGGAAAACACATGGCTCTCGCAAGAAGCAACCAGACTAGAACCTGGCGAAACTGGAATAACTTACTGTTTTACATCGAGTAATGGCGGAGAAAAAATTCTTCTCGTAGTTGCTGGCAGCTATAGCGCACAAGAGATATGACATTTTCCTGAAAACTCGTCAGTGATAAAAACTGATTCACCTGAACCCCGTCACAACTAAGAGCTACACAGGACTGTTTTTCTTCTAGCCTAATGCACGCACCAGATAAAGAACCTTTTATCACCCTTATCAACGGCGCAACTAAAACCACAGTGAACTCACTCAGGGCGCAGATGAAAGAAGTGAAATGAAGATACAGGTAACTGATATGGATTTCATGGTGCACTTACGAACACACCCACCACCAGCCTAGACCCTGAGCCAAATCCGAAGCACAATCGGCTCACCAAATGAGCCGAATAACCCCTTTATTCGGCTCACGCACCCCAGGCATTCAACCATGGCTCATCCGCACTGGATCTGGCAACACGCCGACTGGCCGCACTTCCACTGGCAACCCGGTCGCCTCGCGCCGTTGCTGCGCGATTGCGGACAAGCCCAGGGCAAGTTGCTGGGCATGCTCGGCTCCGTCAGCCAGCCAGTCAGCGCACAGAATGAACTGGATGCGCTGCTGCAAAATATCCTGACGTCCTCGGCGATTGAGGGTGAACAGTTGAATGTCGGCTCGGTGCGCTCGTCCCTGGCAAGGCGGATGGGCCTGGAAGCGATGGAAGACGGTCAGGTAAGCCGCCGCAGCGAAGGCCTCGCCGAGTTGATGATGGATGCCACTCAACAATTCACCCAGCCGTTTACCCTCGCCCGCCTATTGAAATGGCATCACTTATTGTTCCCGGTCCCGGAAGCGGGCTATACCGCTCGAGCGCTCAATATTGGATCCTTGAGGGGAGATGAGCCAATGCAAGTCGTGTCGGGCCGGCTTGATCGGCCGACCGTGCATTTCGAGGCCCCGCCACGTCTGGGACTGGAGCAGGCACTGGCGGATTTTCTGGAGTGGTTCGAAACCAGCCGCGATCAGCCGGAACTGGACCCGCTGGTACGCGCCGGCGTCGCGCACTTCTGGTTTGTCACACTGCATCCCTTCGATGACGGCAATGGTCGCCTGACACGCGCTATCACCGATTTGGCACTGGCCCAGGGTGAACACCAGGCCATCCGTTTCTATGCCATGTCAGCCAGCATCCTCGAAGACCGCACCGGCTACTACAACGCACTGGAATCCAGCCAGAAGGCCTCACTGGATATCACTGACTGGCTGGAGTGGTTCCTTAAAACCCTGTTACGCAGCGTGCAGCAGGCAATGGCGCGGATTGACCGAGTGCTGGGAAAGAGTCGGTTCTGGCAGCAACACCGCGACCTCCCTTTGTCTGCTGAACAGATCAAGGTTCTCAATCGACTGCTCGACGGTGGTGAGAAGAGCTTCGAACACGGCATCAGCGCGGCGCAGTACCAAGCGGTGGCAAAGGTCTCCAAGGCGACAGCGACGCGACACCTGGCTGACCTGCTGGAAAAAAACTGCTTGGTTCGTCTGCCCGGAGGCGGCCGCAGCACGCGTTATCAGGTCAATACAGCAGGCAAGTGACACCCCGCTCATTTGCCCAGAATCCCCATGTCTGCTAGTGTCGCGCCGGTTTACCGTCTACCGGAATAGCCGCCATGGCCCGCAAAAAAGTTGCACTCGATTTCGAACAATCCCTCGCTGACCTGCAAGCTCTGGTCGAGCGTCTGGAGAACGGCGAGTTGTCGCTGGAGGACTCGCTGACAGCGTTTGAGCAAGGCATCGGCCTGACCCGCGACTGTCAGAGCGCTTTGGCGCAGGCGGAGCAGAAGGTGCAGGTGTTGCTGGAACGTGACGGGGAGTTGGCCGAAGAACCTTTCGACGCGGAACAGCCGGAATGATCGACGCGTATCAGGCCAGTAGCCAAGCCCGGGTGAATGCGGCGCTGGAACCCTTGTTCGTAGCGCCAAGCCCGGAAATGAATCGCCTCTATGAAGCCATGCGTTACAGCGTGATGAATGGCGGCAAGCGCGTGCGCCCATTGCTGGCGTACGCAGCCTGTGAAGCGCTGGGCGCGCCGGCCGAGCAGGCCAATGGCGCCGCGTGCGCGGTGGAGTTGATTCACGCGTATTCCCTGGTACATGACGATTTGCCGGCCATGGACGACGACGATCTGCGTCGCGGCCAGCCCACCACTCATAAAGCCTTCGATGAAGCCTATGCCATCCTGGCCGGTGATGGCCTGCAAAGCCTGGCGTTCAGCGCATTGCTGGACCCGCGCCTGAGCAGCGTCAACGCCGAAATCCGCCTGCGCATGGTCACCACACTGGCGCAGGCTGCGGGCCCGGCCGGGATGGTCGGCGGGCAGGCCATCGACATGGGCTCGGTCAGCCTCAAGCTGGATCAAAAAGCACTCGAACACATGCATCGCCACAAGACCGGTGCGCTGATAGAGGCCGCCGTGCAGTTGGGCGCGCTGGCCAGCGGTCGTGCGCAGCCTGCGCAATTGGCAGCCTTGCAAACCTACTCCCAGGCCATCGGCCTGGCTTTCCAGGTGCAGGACGACATTCTCGACGTGGAAAGTGACACCGCCACCCTGGGCAAACGCCAGGGCGCCGATATCGCCCGGGACAAGCCGACCTATCCTGCGCTGCTCGGGCTCGACGCTGCCAAGGTCTACGCCCTGGAACTGCGTGACCAGGCCCTGGCGGCCCTGCGACCTTTCGACGCGGCGGCCGAGCCGTTGCGTAATCTGGCGCGGTATATCGTCGAACGCCGCCACTGATAACCACGGCCATTACGGCCGCATATCGGCCAAGTTCGGCGCTCCGCGTGGGCAGTTTGCGATGCTTGAGGTAAACTGCCGCCTCTTTCTATACCTATAACGATTCGCCTGATGCCCACGACGTTTCAAGAGATTCCCCGCAAGCGCCCGTCCACGCCCCTGCTCGACCGTGCTGCCACGCCGGACGGCCTGCGTCGTCTGGGTGAAGCCGAGCTGGAAACCCTGGCCGATGAATTGCGCCTGGAATTGCTCTACACGGTCGGTCAGACCGGTGGGCATTTCGGTGCCGGCCTGGGCGTCATCGAGCTGACCATCGCCCTGCATTACGTGTTCGACACCCCGGACGACCGGCTGGTGTGGGATGTGGGCCATCAGGCGTATCCGCATAAAATCCTCACCGGCCGTCGCGAGCGCATGAGCACGCTGCGCCAGAAGGACGGCGTCGCCGCCTTCCCGCGTCGTTCGGAGAGCGAGTACGACACCTTTGGCGTCGGCCACTCCAGCACGTCCATCAGTGCGGCACTGGGCATGGCGATTGCCGCCCGCCTGCAAAACAGTGATCGCAAAGCGATTGCCGTGATCGGCGATGGTGCACTGACCGCCGGCATGGCGTTCGAAGCGCTGAACCACGCGCCGGAAGTGGACGCCAACATGCTGGTGATCCTAAACGACAACGACATGTCGATCTCGCGCAATGTCGGCGGCTTGTCCAACTACCTGGCCAAGATTCTTTCCAGCCGTACGTATGCCAGCATGCGCGAAGGCAGCAAAAAGGTACTCTCGCGTCTGCCCGGCGCGTGGGAAATTGCCCGGCGCACCGAGGAATACGCCAAGGGCATGCTGGTGCCCGGCACCTTGTTCGAAGAACTGGGCTGGAACTATATCGGCCCCATCGACGGCCACGACCTGCCGACCCTGATCGCCACGCTGCGCAATATGCGTGACCTCAAGGGCCCGCAGTTCCTGCATATCGTCACCAAAAAAGGCAAAGGCTTCGCCCCGGCGGAAGTCGACCCGATCGGTTATCACGCGATCACCAAGCTCGAACCGCTGGACGCTCCCGCCGCCGCGCCGAAAAAGGCCAGCGGGCCGAAGTATTCCGGGGTGTTCGGCGAGTGGCTGTGCGACATGGCCGCCGCCGACTCGCGCCTGGTGGGCATCACTCCGGCGATGAAGGAAGGCTCGGATCTGGTGGCGTTCAGCGAGCGTTTCCCGCTGCGCTACTTCGACGTGGCGATTGCCGAGCAGCACGCGGTGACGTTCGCCGCCGGCATGGCCTGCGAAGGCGCCAAGCCAGTGGTCGCGATCTATTCCACCTTCCTGCAGCGCGGTTACGACCAATTGGTGCATGACGTCGCGGTGCAGAACCTCGACGTGCTGTTCGCCATCGACCGCGCCGGCCTGGTGGGCGAAGACGGCCCGACTCACGCCGGCAGTTTCGATTTGTCCTACCTGCGCTGCATCCCAGGCATGCTGGTGATGACCCCGAGCGACGAAAACGAATTGCGCAAGATGCTCAGCACCGGCCATCTGTACAACGGCCCGGCTGCGGTGCGTTACCCACGCGGCAACGGCCCGAACGCCGTGATCGAAAAAGACCTGGAGCCCATCGAGATCGGTAAGGGCGTCGTGCGTCGCCAGGGCAGCCAGGTGGCGTTCCTGGTATTCGGCGTGCAATTGGCCGAAGCCTTGAAAGTCGCCGAGAAGCTCGACGCCACGGTGGTCGACATGCGCTTCGTCAAACCTCTGGATGAAGCGCTGGTGCGCGAGATCGCTGGCAGTCACGAGTTGCTGGTCACGGTGGAAGAAAACGCCATCATGGGCGGCGCCGGTGCAGCGGTCAGCGAGTACCTGGCGCGGGAGAATATCCTCAAGTCGGTGCTGCACCTGGGCTTGCCGGATGTGTACGTCGAGCATGCCAAGCCGGCGCAGATGCTGGCCGAATGCGGGCTGGATGAGGCCGGGGTTGAAGCCTCTGTGCGCAACCGCATGGCGCTGCTGGGCCTGTAGAAACCGGGACCAAAGGAATGTGGGAGGGGGCAAGAGCCCCCTTCCACATTTGATTTGTGCCCTCCTCAACGCCATGGACAGCCCATGAAACACCTGTACTTTGCCTTGCTGCTCCTGCCCTCCCCGCAATTGCTCGCCGACACCCGCGACGATGCGCTGAAACTCCCCGATATCGTCATCAGCACCAACCGCCAGGTCCAGGCGCGCAATGACAGCAGCGCCGCCAACACGGTGTTCACCCGCGACGATATCGACCGCCTGCAACCGACCAGCCTTACCGACCTGCTCAACCGCGTGCCTGGCGTGCAAGTGGCGCCCACCGGCGGGCGCGGCAGTTTGCCGGGGATCTACCTGCGCGGCACCAAGTCCGCCCAAAGCCTGGTGCTGGTGGACGGCCAGCGCATCGCCAATACCACCTCCGGCGATAGCGGCCTGCAATACCTCAGTGTCGATCAGATCGAGCGCGTGGAAGTGCTGCGCGGCTCGCGCTCGGTGATCTACGGCAGCGATGCAATTGGCGGGGTGATTCAAGTCTTCACCCGACGCAACGCCGAGCAAGGCTTGCAGCCACGTCTGACCTTGGGCTTTGGCAGTCTTCAGACCTGGCAGCGCAGCCTCGGTCTGTCAGGCGGGGATGAACACACGCGGTTCAACCTGGGCGCAAGCCTGGATGAAACCGCCGGCATCAACTCGACCCACGCGTCCTTTCCCACTGACGGCGACCACGATGCTTACCGTAACCAGTCCCTCAGTCTTAACCTCAGCCATTCATTCAGCGAGGCGCTGGAGGCGGGTTTCAACCTGCTCGATAGCCGTGGCAAGTCGGAGTACGACAACAGTTTCGGCCGCTACGACGCCGCCAGCGGCCAGACGCTGGGGCAAAAGCCCTACACCGATTACACCGTCAGCAGTGCCAGCGGTTACCTCGATGCCACGTTCAACCCGCGCTGGCAGTCACGCCTGGAACTGGGCCACAGCGAGAACCGCGACACCAAGCGTGACACCCTCAGCGACGACTTCAGTGTGTTCAACACCTACCGCGACTCGGTCAACTGGCAGAACGACCTGACCCTGGACGAACACAACAGCCTGATCCTCGGCGGTGACTGGTATGAAGACCGCTTCCACGGCTCCACCGCGTTCAGTGAAAACAGGCGCTGGAACCGCGCGGCCTTTGTGCAGCATCGGTTTCACAGTGAGTGGTTTTCCACGGAACTGGGCCTGCGCCGTGACCAGAATCAGCAGTTCGGCGCGCAGAACAGTTGGAGCGGCACGCTGACCTTGCCGATCAACCCCGACAATGATGTATTGCTGAGCTACAGCGAAGGCTTTCGCGCCCCCACCTTCAACGACCTGTATTACCCCGACACGCGGTACAGCAACCCCGACCTGCAACCCGAAACCTCCAAGAGCTACGAACTGCAGTGGCGCAGCCAGCTCAGTGACAGCACACGCCTGGAGGCCTCGCTGTACCGCACGGACTTGAGCGACGCAATCATCCTCGACAGCACGGGCAAGCCGCAGAATGTGGCGTCGGCGCGTATCAACGGCATGGAAGCGGCACTCAAGCAGGACCTGTTCGGCTGGCAGGGCAATCTGGGGTTGTCGATTATCGACCCGCGCGACCGTAGCACAGGCCACACCCTGGCCCGTCGCGCACGTCGCACGTTGAGCCTGGACCTGGACCGGCAATTCGATCAGCTCGGCCTCGGCGCCAGTTGGCAGGCAATCAGCAGCAGCTATGACGATGCCGACAATGCACAACGCCTGGGCGGTTATGCGTTGCTCGGGCTGCGCAGCCGTTGGGCGATCAACCGGGAAGTGGCGCTGTCGCTGAAGGTCGACAACCTACTGGACAAGTCCTACGCGCGGGCGCGTTACAGCTATGACGATCCGATGTTTATCAACAATCAGGATTACCGCGAAGAAGGTCGGGTATGGCTGTTCGGTGTGACCTGGACTCCGGAAATCTGAGGCTCAGTCACAGGTCCGGCGCAATTACCTGGCACAACCGCCCCACCGCCTCCAGCATCTGCCCGCTGGGCCGCTCCAGGCCTTTATCGGGCACCTGCCGTACGCGATCGGCCATGGTTGGCCAGGCTTTCCAGGCGTCCATTTGCGTTTGATCGCTGACCAGAATCAGCTCGGGATTGCGCTGCAACACCGACTCGATACTGACTTGCGGCGCCGGCAGTTTGAGGTCGTCGAACACATTGCGTGCGCCGCAGACCGTCAACGCGTCGCTGATGATCTGCCCACCGCCCACGGTGTACAGCGGCGAGTTCCACACCTGGTAAAACACTCGTAAAGGTTCGGCACGCCGGTAGCGCTGACGCAGCTCGGCCAGGCGCTGGCGCAACGGCTCGGCCAATTGCCGGCCGGCGTCGACACGCCCAAGCCGCTCGGCGATGGCCTGAACCTGGGTGGTGAGTTGTTCGAGATTGTGGGGTTCGGCGACGTACACCGGGATATTCAAACGCTGCAACTGCGCGCGCTGGGCCGGGCCGACGCTGCCGGGCCACAGTAGGATCAGGTCCGGCTTGAGGCTGAGCAGGCGTTCCATGTCCAACTGCCCGTAACGCCCCACGGACGGCACCTGCGCCAATGCCGCCGGGCGCTCGCCACCGTCGAGCAGGCCCACCAGCAGGTCGGCGGCACCCAGTTCCATCACGATTTCCGACAGCGACGGCGCCAGGCTGACCACCCGCTCGGCCGCCAGGGCCTGGGCACTCAGCGCCAACACCAGCAGCGCCAGCCAGCGGCGCATCATCCCAACTGACGCGGGATGCGGTAGAGGTAAAACAGCACCATCGTCGACAGCGCCAATAGAAACAACGGCACCGCCTCCAGGCCGACGAACACCGCCAGCGCACCGATCCACGCGGGCAGCGCGGCCACCAGCAGCGCCGTACGGCGACGGGCCGCCAAGGTGATCCAGGCGCCGGGTTCTTCGGCGGTGTCGAGGGCTTTGGAGGTGGCGATCAACGCGTGTTTATAGCCGTTGAAGTAGCGCAGGCTGAGGAACATCGAGGCCACACCCGCGATAAAGAAAGGCATGGCCAACACCGGCAGCAAGGATTCAGCCTGGCCAAACACCAGGTTGATCACAAACAAGGGCAACAGCGCCAGGGCCAGATACTGCCACCAGTTGACGGACAGCCGACGCTTGACCTGGCCCCGAGTCACGCGCGGTCTACCTCACCTTGATGCTCGTTGCCCATCATGTGGTCGAGCTTGCTGGCCTTGGTCGCCAGGTAGAGCTTGTTGTGCGGGTTTTGCCCCGTGTGCAGCGGCACGCGCTCGGCCACGGTGATGCCCATGTCGGTCAAGGCCTTGACCTTGCGCGGATTGTTGGTCATCAGGCGCAGGGATTTGACCCCCAGGTGCTCAAGCATCGGCAGGCAGATCGCGTAGTCACGCTGATCGGCCGCGAAACCCAGACGTTCGTTGGCTTCCACAGTATCGGCGCCGCCATCCTGCAATTCGTAGGCGCGGATTTTGTTCAGCAGGCCAATGCCACGGCCTTCCTGACGCAAATACAGCAACACGCCACGACCTTCCCGCGCGATGGCCTGCAGCGCGGCTTCGAGCTGCGAGCCGCAGTCACAGCGCTGGCTGAACAACGCATCGCCGGTCAGGCACTCAGAGTGCAGACGGCCGAGCACGGGCTCGCCATCGGCGATGTCGCCCAGGCTGAGCACAACGTGCTCGCGCCCGGTGGCTTCTTCAAGAAAGCCGCTCATGGTGAACGTGGCAAAAGGGGTAGGCAGCTTGGAAGCGGCGACGAAAACGACGGGCACCGTGTGCTCCTGATTTCAGATTTCACAGAGGCGGCATTGTAACAGCAGGTTCTGACAGACGCTTAAGCTGAATTCTCGCTGATAAAGATCAATCGGTTCGATTGGCCTTCAACTCGGTTCTATGCAGGTCAGAACGGATAGGGCTGTTTCCAGTGCTGGAAAATCGGTTTGAGTTCGCCACTTTTCACCAGCGAGTCCATACGCCGATCAAATACGGCGCGCAGGCCGCGTCCGTGCTCGTTGTCGGCAAAGCCCACGTAGAGGGGCAGTTGAGTCAGGTGGGTCAACCGAAAGATCGACGGGTCTTGCGCCTGATTGAGGACTTCCTGTGCTTCGGTAAAGGCATCAATGTAGAAGTCGGCTCGTCCGTGTTGCAGCATCGGCAAAATACCGTCGCGCCGACGTATCTGGTTAAAACGTCGTACACTCGGCAAGTACGCTTCGTATTTGTAGCCATGCACCCAGGCCAGGCGATACTCCCCCAGCGTGGCCAGGCTCGGCGCCTTGGAAGTGGCCAGGCCGAGGGCGTAAATGGGGTCGGAATCGTAGTGCCAGCGGGGATACAGCACATCCTTGACTTCGTCACGGTACGAACCGACCCAGCCATCCACCTCGCCGCGCTGGGCCAGGCCAACCGCTCGGGTGTAGGGCTCGGTGCGGGTTTGAACAGTGAATCCCGCCGGCTCGAAAACCTTGCGCATCACGTCCCAGGCAAGGCCGCTGCCGTCGGCATTGGTGTAGCCGTCCCACGCCTCACTGGCCAGCGTAACCTTGGCAGGTGACACGGGAGTCTCCTGCGCCTGCAACAGCGTCGCGGCGAAGCACAGCAGTGTCAGCAACCAGCGGCGTACACCCATGGGGGCGACCTCCTACAGAGCCTTGCATCAGGGATTACGCTATTGAGGGTAGCCCAGGCCGCCGCTTCAGGGTGCATCGCGAAAATGTTGGTAGCCGCGCACGGCGGGTGTGATGTCCTGGCCATTGGCGTCAAGCAGGGTCACTCCCTGGCCTGCCTCGACCCGGCCGATCACATGAATTGGCCAGCCGTCGCCCAGCAACGGCGCCAGCTGCGCGGGCGGCAGAGTAAAAGCCAGCACATAGTCGTCGCCACCGCTCAGGGCGGCCACCCGCGCCTGCTCGTCACCCACGAATGCCAAAAGAGCTTTGGACAATGGCAGCGCCTGCCGCTCAATGACCAGGCTGACAGCCGAGGCTTTGGCGATATGCCCACAATCGGCCAATAGCCCATCGGAAATATCCATCGCCGCCGTGGCCTTGCCGCGCAGCGCCAATCCCAGTGCCAGTTGCGGTTGCGGCGACCAGTAATGGGCCAATAACGGCTCGGCGACCGCCGCCTCGGCGCTGCGCTGGCCCAGCACCAGCGGCAAGGCGCCGGCGGCGTTGCCCAGTTCGCCGCCCACGCACAGCCAATCACCTGGCTGCGCGCCGCTACGGGTCAGGGCCTGCCCCGCCGGTACACGGCCGAACACGGTCATGGTCAGGCTCAGCGGCCCGCGCGTGGTATCGCCCCCCACCAGGCCCACGCCGCAGCGTTGCGCCATGGCGTTCAACCCCTGGGCATAGCGTTGCAGCCAATCGGCATCGACGCTCGGCGTGGTGAGTGCAAGGGTAAATGCGAGGGGGTGGGCGCCCATGGCGGCCAGATCGCTCACCGCCACGGCCAACGAGCGCTGGCCGAGCAGGAACGGATCGCAGGGGTCGGCAAAATGCACGCCGGCCACCAGGGTATCGGTGGAGATTGCCAGTTGCTCCCCAGGGGGCAGCGCCAGCAAGGCGCAGTCGTCGCCGATCCCCAGGGCAATACCTTCGCCGCCCTGCGCACAAGGCGCGGCGGCGAAGTATGTGCGGATCAGCTCAAACTCACCCATCGAGAACTCAAGCGCGGATCAGCGCTTGTGTTCCTTGACTTCGGCTTCGCGCAGGCGCGGGGCCAGCTTATCGAGCACGCCGTTGACGAACTTGTGGCCGTCGGTCGAACCGTAGACTTTCGCCAGCTCGATGCCTTCGTTGATCACCACGCGGTACGGTACGTCGACGCGCTTGAGCAGTTCCCAGGTGGACAGGCGCATGACGCACAGTTCTACCGGGTCCAGTTCCTCGATGGTCAGGTCCAGGCAAGGTGCCAGGGCCGTGTCGATCTCGGTCAAGCTGGCGTGAACGCCGTGCAGGATGTCGTGGAAATAGCTTTGATCGGCGAAGGTAAAGTCGTTATCGACGCGAAACTGCGCTTCGATTTCGTTCAGCGAAGCACCTGCCAGATGGCGCTGATACAGCGCCTGGGTCGCAAGTTGACGCGCCTTGCGACGCTTCTCGCTCTTGGACGGCTTGCCGGCATCCGCAGGGCGTGGGTCCTGAGGGTTGAACTGATCGCTCTCGTCGGAAATCACTTGGCCTCCAACTGCGACAGCAGGCTGACCATTTCCAGGGCGGACAGGGCAGCTTCGGCACCTTTGTTACCGGCCTTGGTGCCGGAACGCTCGATGGCTTGTTCGATGGAATCCACGGTCAGCACGCCGAACGCAACCGGCACGCCGAACTCCATGGACACCTGGGCCAGGCCCTTGGTGCATTCGCCGGCCACGTATTCGAAGTGCGGCGTGCCGCCCCGAATGACCGCGCCCAGGGCGATGATTGCAGCGTATTCGGCCTGTTGGGCCACTTTTTGCGCAACCAGCGGAATTTCGAAGGCGCCAGGGGCGCGGATGATCGTGATGTCGCTCTCGCTCACACCGTGGCGAACCAGGGCGTCCACGGCACCGCTTACCAGGCTTTCAACCACGAAGCTGTTGAAGCGGCCAACCACCAGGGCATAGCGGCCTTTGGGGGCGATGAAGGTACCTTCGATGGTCTTCAGGGTCATTCGACAAATCTCTTAAAGAGCCGGGACGCGAAAAGTGCGTCCCTCAGTGATGATTTAACCGCGAACAAGGGGCAGAAATCGCCGGCCTTTATTCGGAGGGCACGTATTCTACAACTTCCAGATCGAAACCGGATATCGCATTAAATTTCATCGGTGCGCTCATCAGGCGCATTTTGCGCACACCGAGGTCACGCAGGATCTGCGAACCGGCACCGACAATGCTGTAGGTGGTGGGGGTTTTCACCTGGGTCTGCTCGGCGGTTTCACGGATATGCGCGAGCAAAACGTCGCCATCCACCGGGTTGCCCAACAACAGCACCACGCCGCTGCCAGCCTCGGAAACCGCGGCCATGGCGGCGCGCAGGCTCCAGCGGCCGGGTTGCTTGACCATCAGCAGGTCGCGCAGCGGGTCCATGTTATGCACGCGGACCAGCGTCGGTTCATCGGCGCAAATATTGCCCAGTGTCAGGGCCATGTGCACGTCGCCTTCCACCGAATCACGGTAGGTCACCAGGTTGAATTGGCCCAGTTCGCTGTCCAGTGGCTGCTCGGCAATCCGCTGAACGGTACGTTCGTGGATCATGCGGTAGTGAATCAGGTCGGCGATGGTGCCGATCTTGATGCCGTGTTCGGCGGCAAACGCTTCGAGTTCGGCGCGACGGGCCATGGTGCCGTCATCGTTCATCACTTCGCAGATCACGCCGCTGGGTTCGAAACCGGCCATGCGCGCCAGGTCGCAGGCGGCTTCGGTGTGGCCGGCACGGGCCAGGGTACCGCCGGGCTGGGCCATCAACGGGAAGATATGGCCGGGGCTGACGATGTCTTCAGCCTTGGCGTCCTTGGCGGCGGCGGCCTGCACGGTGCGCGCGCGGTCGGCGGCGGAGATGCCGGTGGTCACGCCGGTGGTGGCTTCAATCGATACGGTGAACTTGGTACCGAAACCCGAGCCGTTACGCGGCGCCATCAATGGCAGCTTGAGCAGTTCGCAGCGCTCGCGGCTCATGGGCATGCAGATCAGGCCACGGGCGTGCTTGGCCATGAAGTTGATGTGCTCGGCCTTGCAGGCTTCGGCGGCCATGATGATGTCGCCTTCGTTCTCGCGGTCTTCGTCATCCATCAGGATGACCATCTTGCCTTGGCGGATGTCTTCAACCAGTTCTTCGATGCTATTGAGCGCCACGTGGCACCCCCTTGGTCAGGATTTCAGGTAGCCATTAGCGGCCAGAAAACTTTCGGTGATGTTCCCGGCAGTCGGCTCTGCGGCCTTATCGCCCAGCAACAGGCGCTCCAGGTAACGGGCAAGCAAGTCCACTTCCAGATTCACCCGGCGACCCGGCTGGTACGAGGCCATGATGGTTTCGCTCAGGGTGTGCGGGATGATGGTCAATTCGAATTCGGCGCCGTTGACGGCGTTCACGGTCAGGCTGGTGCCGTCGACGGTGATCGAGCCTTTGTGGGCGATGTACTTGGCCAAGTCTTTTGGCGCGCGGATGCGGAATTCCACCGCCCGCGCGTTTTCGCTGCGCGACACCACTTCGCCAACGCCGTCGACGTGGCCGCTGACCAGGTGACCGCCCAGGCGGGTGGTCGGAGTCAGGGCTTTTTCCAGGTTGACCGGGCTGCCGGCCTTGAGATCGTTCATCGCCGTGCAGTCCAGGGTTTCGCGGCTGACGTCGGCGGCAAAGCCATTGCCCGGCAGTTCGATGACGGTCAGGCACACGCCGTTGACGGCGATGCTGTCGCCCAGTTTGACGTCGCCCAGGTCGAGCTTGCCGGTTTCAACCAGCAGGCGTACGTCGCCGCCCTTGGGGGTCATGGTGCGAATGCTGCCGATGGATTCGATAATGCCGGTGAACATGGCCTTCTCCTGGAAAACGGGGCCGCGCGGTGCGCAGGCCGGAAATTATACGCTGGCTGATGGCACAGGGATGGCGGTGACTCGCCAGTCGTCGCCTACAGCGCGCATGTCAGTGATCTTGAGTTGGGGAGCGTCGGCCAGTTTCTCAAGCGGCCAGTCCAGCAAAGGGCGGGCGGCGGAGCCGAGGAACTTGCCGGCGACGAATATCACGTATTCGTCCACCAGGCCCTGCTGCGCAAACGCGCCGGCCAGACTTGGCCCTGCCTCCACCAACACTTCGTTGACGCCTCGCGCGGCCAGCGCCACCAGCGCCGAACGCAGGTCGACCTGGCCGTCGACGCCCGGTACTACCAGGCATTCAGGGCCACGGGGAAACTGGTTTTCCGGGGTCACGCAGGTGATGACCAGTGCCGGGCCGGCCTTGAAGAACGGCGCATTGAGCGGCACCCGCAGGCGGCCGTCGATCAACACGCGCAACGGCGGGCGCGACATGGCCAAGGCGGTCGTGGCTTCATCGAGGCCCAGTTCGGCGGCACGCACGGTCAGCCGCGCGCCGTCGGCCAGCACCGTGTCGGCACCGGTCAAGACCACACTGGCCTCGGCACGCAGGCGCTGCACAGCGGCACGGGCGGCGGGGCCGGTGATCCACTGGCTTTCGCCGCTGGCCATCGCGGTGCGACCGTCCAGGCTCATCGCCAACTTGACCCGCACAAAAGGCAGACCGTGTTCCATACGCTTGAGAAAGCCCGGGTTCAGCGCTCGCGCCTGGCTTTCCAGCACGCCGCTGAGCACCTCGATCCCGGCTTGCGCCAGACGCTGCATGCCGCGCCCGGCGACTTCCGGATTGGGGTCCTGCATCCCGGCCACCACCCGTGCCACGCCAGCACTCACCAGCGCATCGGCGCATGGCGGCGTGCGGCCATGGTGGCTGCAAGGTTCGAGGGTCACGTACACCGTGGCGCCGCGCGCTTTATCGCCGGCGGCGCGCAGGGCATTGGGCTCGGCGTGGGGCTCGCCGGTGCGCTCATGCCAGCCTTCGCCGACAATCTGCCCATCGCGCACGATCACACAGCCGACCCGAGGGTTGGGATGGGTGGTGTACACGCCCTTGCGCGCAAGCTCCAGGGCACGGGCCATGTAGTGGGCGTCGAGCACGGCCTGTTCGGCGCAAGGCGGGTTCATTGTTTGGCCGGCTCGCGGGCCAGGCGATCGATCTCTTCGCGGAACTCGTTGAGGTCCTGAAAGCGTCGGTACACCGAGGCGAAACGGATATAGGCAACTTCGTCGAGCTTTTGCAGCTCGCCCATCACCAGTTCGCCCACGACCAGGCTCTTGACCTCGCGCTCGCCGGTGGCACGCAACTTGTGCTTGATATGCGCCAGGGCCGCTTCCAGCCGCTCGACGCTCACCGGGCGTTTTTCCAGGGCGCGCTGCATACCGGCGCGCAGTTTTTCTTCGTCGAAGGGTTGGCGGCTGCCGTCGGACTTGATCAGCCGTGGCAACACCAGTTCGGCGGTTTCGAAGGTGGTGAAACGTTCACCGCAGCCAGAGGCCAGGCATTCGCGCCGGCGACGTACTTGATCGCCCTCGGCGACCAGTCGCGAGTCGATGACCTTGGTGTCGTTGGCACCGCAGAAGGGACAGTGCATGGTGGCAGGCAACAAAAAATGGGAGGGCCATGGTAGCGCATCCCCGTGGCAAGACAAGCCATAGCCTTTACGGTATATAGGCTGACAATTATGTTTCTTCTCTTTTAAGCCACGGATTTTGTCCCTTCTGGAGCCGTACATGCAGTTACGACCTGTTGTTTTACTCGCGTTGTTCAGTGTTCTGGTCGCCTGCAGCAGCGAAGCCCCCAAGCCGAGCGCGCCCCAACCGACGCCCGCGCAGGAGAAAAAAGTCCCAGGGGTCGAAGACCTCGGCCCCCTGCCGGCCTACCAGCGTGAAATCAACGGCAGCCTGACCAACGTGCCCGCCGGCGCCGAGGTCGAGATGGCATTGCTGGTGATCGACGATCGCGCGCGCCCGCAACAATTACTGGCCAGCAGTGTGCTGACCGGCAACGGCAAACCTCTGGCCTTCCGCCTGCGATTCAACCCTGAAGCGTTCCCGGCCGGTGCGCGGGTCGAGTTGCGCGGTCGCGCCAGCCAATCCGGTCAGTTGATCCTGCACCTGCCCGCCGTGCGCATTACCCAGGCGATCACCCAGACCACCGGCCCCCTGCAACTTGTCAAAGCACCATGACGCCACCGCTGCACCTGCAGCGCGCCCTGAGTGCGCTGATCGGCGACGCGCAGCTGGTGCCCTGCGCGCTGCCGGGCACCGACCTGTGGTTATGGCTGCTGGACGCGGACAATATGGACCGCGCCTTCAGCCAGGAAGAAACCCGGCGCATCCTGCATGAACCGCCCTACTGGAGTTTTTGCTGGGCCAGCGGCCTGGCGTTGGCCCGCTATCTGGCGGCGCACCCTGATTGGGTTGCGGGCAAGCGCGTGCTGGACTTCGGCGCAGGCTCCGGGGTGGCTGGCATCGCCGCCATCAAAGCCGGCGCCCTGGAAGTGGTGGCCTGCGATCTCGACCCGCTGGCGCTGGCATCTTGTCGGGCAAATGCCGAACTCAACGGCGTGGAACTGGCTTATTCCGCCGATTTTTTCGCCGAAGCCGACCGCTTCGACCTGATCCTTGTGGCCGACGTGCTCTACGACCGCGCCAACCTGCCACTGCTGGATCACTTCCTCAGCCGTGGACGCGAAGCACTGGTGGCCGATTCGCGCGTGCGGGACTTCCAACACCCCGCCTATCGACGCCTGGACATACTGGATGCCCTGACCCTGCCGGACCTGGCCGAGCCTTGGGAGTTTCGCAAGGTGAGCCTGTACCATTCGAAGCGTTAAACCCGCACGTTACAGATTTTCAGCAATAGATTGGTTAAGACAGCAAAAGCGGGTGCATGGAAAATGCCCTCCTTCGCAAGCGGCCTGGACCATCGATCTGCATGCTTTTCCAAACAGTTTCAATCATTGCTGAGCGCTCAACGCCCTTGCAAAAAATCGGGCGGCTACCTAACCTTTGCAGCAATACACCCGCCATGCCTCTGGTTGCCTTAGCAACCAAGCACAAATTGTGCGGGTTTTTTTTGCCCGGTATTTTTTGAGCATGAGGACATTCAGCAAACCCGCCATTGACGTTCGCGCCCAGCTTGAGCTGCTCAAGCACCGCGGGTTGAATGTTCAGGATGAGGTTCACGCAGAGTCTTTTTTGCAATCGGTCAGCTTCTTTAGGCTCAGCCCCTATATGCGACCGTTTCAGCAACCGGAGGATATCGATCATCGCTTTCGTGATGGCAGCCAGTTTCGTCAGTTAACGCGTCTCTACGACTTTGATCGACGGCTTCGCTTACTGACCATGGATGCCATCGATAGAGTCGAAATCGCATCTCGTGCAGTCATCAGCAACCATATGGGGCCCGCCCATGGCAGTCATTGATATATAGACCCACGAATGTTCCATCAGATGTTCGATCATCAGCGGCTGCTTACGACGCTGTCCTTCAAACAATCCACAGCCATGCGTGATTTTCAGCGCGAATGCGAGCGCATCGATAGATCCCGTGCGGACGACAGGAGAAAAGGCCTACTTAAACGCCAAAGAGCTAAAGAAAGCTACGCCCGCCACCTACGCCCACCCACCTCTTATGCCTGGCTGGGCGATGTTGGAGGAACTGACACTGGGCGATTTATCCCATTTATATAAAGGCTTGGCGAAAGACGCGGACAAAAAGGCGATTGCCAGGCGTTTGGGAATTGCGGCTCCCCTGATGCAGTCTTGGCTGCACACCCTGACCACCATTCGAAACATATGCGCCCATCATTCACGGCTGTGGAACCGAGAATTAGGCATTCGTCCCGAACTGCCAAAGAAAGCCAACTTTTTATGGCCCAAACATCTCTTTCAGCCCGGGCCGCACACCCGCATTTTTGCAGCGCTCTGCATTTTGAATCATCTGACACATCGAGTGAGCCCCGACAGCCACTGGGATCAACGCTTGCATCAACTGATTTGCGAATTTCCCGACGTTAGCCTTAAAGCGATGGGCTTCCCTCTCAATTGGTATCAGGACCCTTTTTGGCATGCGCTTGAAAACTGAGCAGCCTGCTGCTTCCGGTAGCTTTCGCCAGCCCTTATAGTTGCCCCCATTCCCGCTTTCTTCGAGACGCCCCATGAGTGAGCCCACCCCGTATATCTTCGACGCCACCACTGCCACCTTCGACCAGGCGGTAATCGAAAACTCATTCCACAAACCTGTACTCGTGGATTTCTGGGCAGAGTGGTGCGCGCCGTGCAAGGCGTTGATGCCGATGCTGGCGCAGATTGCCGAGAGTTATCAGGGCGAGTTGCTGTTGGCCAAGGTCGATTGCGATGCCGAGCAGGATATCGTCGCGCGCTTTGGTATCCGCAGCCTGCCGACGGTGGTGCTGTTCAAGGACGGTCAACCGGTGGACGGGTTTGCCGGGGCGCAGCCGGAATCGGCGGTGCGTGCGATGCTGGAGCCCCATGTGCAGATGCCACCGCCGGCCGCGGCGGACCCGTTGGAGCAGGCCCAGGCGTTGTTTGCCGAAGGGCGTATCAGCGATGCCGAAGCCGTACTGGTAGCGCTGCTGGGCGAGGACAACACCAACGCCGGTGCGCTGATCCTCTACGCGCGCTGCCTGGCCGAACGGGGTGAGTTGGGCGAAGCCCAGACCGTACTGGATGCGGTAAAAAGCGACGATCACAAAGCCGCCCTCGCCGGCGCCAAAGCGCAGATCACCTTTTTGCGCCAGGCCGCCGACCTGCCGGACGCCGCCGAGCTGAAAAGCCGTCTGGCCCAGAACCCGCAGGATGATGAAGCGGCGTATCAACTGACGATCCAGCAATTGGCCCGCCAGCAATACGAGGCGGCGCTGGAAGGTCTACTCAAATTGTTCATCCGCAACCGCAGCTACAACGAAGGCTTGCCGCACAAGACCTTGCTGCAAGTGTTCGAACTGCTGGGCAACGATCACCCGCTGGTGACGGCGTACCGCCGCAAGCTGTTTGCCGCGCTGTACTAATCGCCGACCCAACGGTACAGCGGCGTATCCCCGCCGCTGGCCACTTTGACCTTGGCGCTGTGGCGCAGGCGCACCAGCAGACGCTTGCCCGCCGCCGCGTCGCCGGCCAGCCCTTCCAACTGATCGAGCAGTTCCAGTCCGCTGAGTTGGCCCGCATTGCGCAATAGGTCCTGGGCGCTCTGCCATAGGTCATCGTTGGGCTTCGCCGCGGCTGCTGGCGCAGCGCCGGCTGGGGCCCCTGGCGCGGTCTGAAATTGCGCCCCCAGGCGGGCCCAATCGCCGTCGTCCATCTCTACCGTCAAGTCCACCGGCAGGTCGCCGACGGTTCCACGAATTCGCAACATCGTCCCTACTCCCGCAGTTTTTCCGACCGGCATGCTCCCATGTGGCTTGCACAACGCCAAGCGGGCGGTCAAACTCTTGCCACTATTGTTATAAGATCACATAACAAAACTTTCATCTCTGGGAGCTTTTCCATGCGCCGTCTGTTGCTTGCCTTGCCGTTTGCCCTGCTGCCACTGGCCGTTGCTCAGGCTCATGAGGACCATGACCACGAACACGGTAGCCTCGGCGCCCATGAACACGGCGTTGCTCGCCTCAACGCGGTGCTCGACGGCCAGGCCCTGGAACTTGAGCTGGACAGCCCGGCGATGAACCTGGTGGGGTTCGAGCACATGGCCAGCAGCGCCGCCGATAAAGCCAAAGTCGCCGCCGCGCGCAAGCAACTGGAAAACCCTGTTGCCCTCTTCAACCTGCCCACGGCCGCCGGTTGCAAGGTCAGCTCCCAGGAACTCAACAGCCCGCTGTTCGGTGACAAGCCCGAAGCCGATCACGACGACGATGATGACGCCACCGACGGCAAAGGCGCAGCCGCCCATGAACATCATCACGACCACAGCGAGATCCACGCTCACTATCAATTCACCTGCGCCACACCGAGCGCCCTGAGCAATCTGGACCTGACCCAAGTGTTCAAGACCTTTCCCGCCACCCAGAAAATTCAGGTACAACTGATCGGCCCGAGCGGCCAGCAAGGCGTTGATGCGACGGCCACCGCAGCCACTTTGAAGTTCTGAGTGCCCATGACCCACCCATTGATCGAACTGTCCGACCTGGGCTTTAGCTGGCCCGGTCATCCTCAGTTGCTGGATATCCCCGCCTTTCGTCTGGAGCGCGGGGAAACCCTGTTTCTCAAAGGCCCCAGCGGCAGCGGTAAAACCACGTTGCTGGGCTTACTGGGCGGCGTGCAGAAGCCCGGCCGAGGCAGCATCCGCCTGCTCGGCCAGGAACTCACCGCGTTGTCGGCGGGTGCCCGGGATCGTTTCCGTGTTGATCACACTGGCTATATCTTCCAGCAGTTCAACCTGTTGCCGTTCCTGTCGGTGCGCGAGAACGTCGAGCTGCCTTGCCACTTTTCCAAGCTGCGCGCGCAACGCGCGGTCCAGCGTCACGGCAGCGTCGACCAGGCAGCCGCTACTCTGCTCGCGCACTTGGGGTTGAAAGACAAGGATCTGCTGGAGCGCCGCGCCGACTCGCTGTCCATCGGCCAGCAACAACGGGTGGCGGCCGCCCGTGCGCTGATCGGCCAACCGGAACTGGTGATCGCCGACGAACCCACCTCGGCCCTGGACTACGACGCCCGCGAAGCCTTTATCCAGCTGCTGTTCGCCGAGTGCCGCGACGCCGGTGCCAGCCTGTTGTTCGTCAGCCATGACCAGAGCCTGGCGCCGCTGTTCGACCGTCATTTGTCGCTGGCCGAACTCAATCGCGCCGCCACGCCCGCAGAGGTTTGAGATGTATCTGTTCCGTCTAGCCATGGCCAGCCTGGCGAACCGCCGCTTCACCGCGATCCTCACCGCGTTCGCCATCGCCTTGTCGGTGTGCCTGCTGTTGGCCGTGGAGCGGGTGCGCGTCGAGGCCCGCAATAGTTTCGCCAGCACCATCAGCGGCACCGACCTGATCGTCGGCGCGCGCTCGGGCTCGGTGAACCTGCTGCTGTACTCGGTGTTCCGCATTGGCAACGCCACCAACAACATCCGCTGGGACAGCTTCGAGCATTTCGCCGCCAGCCCTCAGGTGAAATGGGCGATTCCGATTTCCCTCGGTGACTCCCACCGCGGCTACCGCGTGATGGGCACCAACGCCTCTTACTTCGAGCACTACCACTACGGCCGCAAGCAGAACCTCGAACTGGCCAGCGGCCGCGCCTTTGCCAGCGACCCGTTTGAAGTGGTGCTCGGCGCCGAAGTGGCCGATGCGCTGCACTATAAACTCGGCGACAAACTGGTGCTGGCCCACGGCGTAGCGGTGGTCAGCCTGGTGAAGCACGATGACAAGCCGTTCACCGTGGTCGGTATTCTCAAACGCACCGGCACGCCGGTGGACCGCACGCTGCATATCAGCCTCGGCGGCATGGAAGCGATCCACATCGACTGGCACAACGGCGTCCCCGCCCAAGGCAAAGGCCGTATCAGCGCGGACCAGGCGCGCAACATGGACCTTACGCCGCAGGCCATCACCGCTTTTATGCTGGGCCTGAACAACAAGATCTCCACCTTCGCCCTGCAACGGGAGATCAACGAATTTCGCGGCGAGCCGATGCTGGCGATCCTGCCGGGCGTGGCGTTGCAAGAGCTGTGGAGCATGATGGGCACCGCCGAAAAAGCGCTGTTTGTAATCTCGCTGTTCGTGGTGCTGACCGGCCTGATCGGCATGCTCACGGCGATCCTCACCAGCCTCAACGAGCGCCGCCGCGAGATGGCGATTTTGCGCTCGGTGGGTGCGCGACCGTGGCATATCGCGACGCTGCTGATCTTCGAAGCCTTCGCCCTGGCGCTGTCAGGGGTAATCGCGGGCGTTGGCTTGCTCTATGTGTGCATCGCCGCCTCGCGCGGTTACTTGCAGGCCAACTACGGCCTGGACCTGCCGATGTCATGGCCGAGCGAATATGAATGGACCCTGCTCGCCGGTATCCTGGCCGCCGCGCTGTTGATGGGCAGCGTGCCCGCGTGGCGCGCCTATCGACAATCCCTGGCCGACGGCCTGTCCATTCGTTTATGAGGAAGGTTTCGATGCGCCGTGCCCTGTTTGCCCTGTTGCTCGTGCTGGCCGTGCCGACCTGGGCCGATGAGCCGCCCAGGGATCTGTCCTGGCAGGAAATGATTCCGCCGGACGCGCCGCCGGAAGTGCCCAATATGAAGCCCCTGCACGACCTGTCGAAGATGGCCGATGCCTTGTCCGTGGAAGCGGCGCCAGCGGCCAAGCAGGATTTGCCCAACGCGCCGGTGGTCAAGAGCCTCGACGGCCAGCATATTCGTCTGCCGGGTTATATCGTGCCGCTGGAAGTCAGCGAAGAGGGCCGCACCACCGAGTTTCTGCTGGTGCCGTACTTCGGCGCGTGCATCCATGTGCCGCCGCCGCCGTCAAACCAGATCGTGCATGTCAAAAGCGAAATCGGTGTGAAGCTCGATGAGCTGTACCAGCCGTACTGGATCGAGGGCGCGATGCAGGTCAAGCCGTCCACCAGCGAACTGGCCGACGCCGGTTACCAGATGGACGCCGAGAAAATTTATATGTACGAACTGCCCGAATAGCGCTTATCGCCCTTTCATTGAGCTGAGTCAAAAGACCGAACGGAACGATCTTTACCATTGGACCTACAACTTTTTTAACGTCCTTTGGAGCTCCCATGAACAAGTCTCTGCTCGGCGCGTCCCTCTTCGCGCTCGCCCTCGTCGCCCCTGCCGCCCACGCTCACGAAGCCGGTGACATTCTGGTTCGCGCCGGTGCAATCACCGTGAACCCGAAAGCCGACAGCGGCAGCGTCAAAGTTGACCAGGGCCCTGTGGCCGGCGCCAACCTCGGCGGCAAGGCGACCATGAGCAGCGACACTCAACTGGGCTTGAACTTCGCCTACATGGTCACCGACCACGTCGGTATCGAACTGCTGGCCGCCACCCCGTTCGAGCACGATGTGAAGCTCAAGAACACCGCCCTCGGCGCCGCCAACGGTAAGCTCGGTACCCTCAAACACCTGCCGCCGACCCTGAGCGTCGTGTACTACCCGCTGGATAAAAAATCCGCGTTCCAACCGTACGTCGGTGCCGGTATCAACTACACCTGGATCTACGATGAACACGTCGGCAGCCGTGCCGAGAGCGCTGGCTTCAGCAACTTTAAGGCGGAAAACTCCTGGGGTTGGGCCGCACAGATCGGTGCGGACTACATGATCAACGACAAGTGGATGATCAACGCCCAGGCGCGCTACATCGACATCAGCACCAAAGCCACCGTCGAAAACGACGCCGTGGCCCCCGGCACTCGCGCCAAGGTCAATGTGGACGTGGACCCAATGGTCTACATGGTGGGTATCGGCTACAAGTTCTAAGCCTGCTTTAACCAGCACTGCATAACCCATGTGTGAGGGGGCTTGCCCCCGATAGCAAAGTGTCAGTCAACAGGTTCATTGACTGGCCCAGCGCTATCGGGGCAAGCCCCCTCTCACATTCAGCTGCGGCGGTAGAAGCGGTCCAGCAAGGCCGGCAACGCCGCCCGCCATGCCCGTGGCTTGATGCCAAAGGTGTGCAGGATTTTCTTGCAGGCGAGCACGCCGTGCTGCGGTTCTTCGTTGGCGTCCGGCCGGGCGGCGTGGGCCTGGGCGGTGGGTGATTCGATGGCCAGCGGATGATAGCCGCGGGCTTCGGTAAGGATCGCCTGGCCCAGCGCCAACGGCGTCGTCGCCTCCTGGCCGGCATAGTGATAGGTGCCCCACAGAGGCGCGGCGCAATCGAGTTGCTTGAGCACCGAAATGATCACCCGTGCGGCATCGTCCACCGGCGTCGGGTTGCCGCGCCGGTCATCGGCCATCAACAATGGCTCCGCTCGTTCGGCCCGTTCCAGAAAACGCCCGAGGGTGCCGTCGACGCTGTCATCCAGTAACCAGCCAAACCGCAGCAACACATGTTGCGGGCACGCCGCACGCACACTCTGTTCGATACGCCACAACGCCTGGCCACGCAGGCCCAGGGGCACCGGCTCATCTTTTTCGCTGTAGGCGGTGGCGCGGGAGCCATCGAATACACGGTAGCTGGACGGCTGCAGCAAGGTGATCGAATGGTGCTGGCACAGTTCGGCCAGGCGTTCGATGGCGAATTCCTGGGCGGCCAGGCGCGTTTCGCTGACCGCTTCGGCCTGGAACCAGTCGAAATAGTAGGCGAGGTTGATCAACGCATCGGGACGGGTGTCGTCGAGCAGTTGGGTGAGGCTCGCGGCATCCCAGCCGTCTTGGGGCGGTTTGGGGGCGAGGAAACCGATATCTTCCTCCGCACCGAGGCGAATCAGCGCCTGCCCGAGGGCATTCCCGCCGCCCAGTAACATAAGGCGCATTCGCATAGATTGAGCAGGCCCGGTCTGTTTGGAACGATGGTGGTTGTCGACAAGGCTGTGGGCCGTGCCGTGGATAGTTGCCAGAATCGTTGCATTTTGCGGGTTTGTAGCGCAACCGTCACGGATAAAGTACGGGTTTGCAACTTGTTGGAACTGGCAGTATCAATCACTCCATGAACGTATCTGAATCAACCGACACGGTCCTGAACGGTTTCCACCCCGCCGTCAGCGCCTGGTTCCGCAGCAGCTTCCCCTCCGTAACCGCTGCCCAGGCCCAGGCGTGGCCGCTGATCCGCCAGCGCCGCTCAACGTTGATCGCCGCGCCCACCGGTTCGGGCAAGACCCTGACGGCGTTTCTGGCGGTGCTCGATGACTTGGTCCACCAGGGGCTGGCCAACGGCGGCGAACTGCCGGATGAGACGCTCGTGGTGTATGTGTCGCCACTCAAGGCGCTGTCCAACGACATCCAGATCAACTTGCAAACCCCGCTGGCGGGCATCACCCACCATTTGCAGCAACAGGGCTTGCCACCGCTGACGATCCGCACCGCCGTGCGCACCGGCGACACGCCGCAAAAAGACCGCGCACAGATGCGCAAACGCCCGCCGCATATCCTGGTGACCACCCCGGAATCACTCTACGTGCTGCTGGGCTCGGACTCCGGCCGGCAGATGCTCGCCACCACGCGCACGGTGATCGTCGATGAAATCCACGCCATCGCCGCCGGTAAGCGCGGCAGCCACCTGGCCCTGAGCCTGGAGCGTCTGCAAGGCTTGTGCGGCGAACCGCTGATGCGCATCGGCTTGTCGGCCACGCAAAAGCCCATCGAGGCGGTGTCGCGCTTTTTGGTGGGCACGGGCCGCCCCTGCGCCATTGTCGACATCGGCCACGCGCGCCCCCGCGATCTGGACATCGAAGTGCCGCCGGTGCCGTTGTCAGCGGTGATGGCCAACGATGTCTGGGAGCTGGTCTACAACCGCCTCGCCGATCTAGCGCGCGAGCACCGCACCACTCTGATCTTCGTCAACACCCGGCGTCTGGCCGAGCGCCTGGCCCGGCATCTGAGCGAGCGCCTGGGCAAAACCGCAGTGGCCGCCCACCACGGCAGCCTGGCCAAGGAGATGCGTCTGGATGCCGAGCAACGCCTCAAGGCCGGCGAGCTGCAAGTGCTGATCGCCACCGCCTCCCTGGAGCTGGGGATCGATATCGGCGACGTCGACCTGGTGTGCCAGATCGGCTCGCCCGGGTCCATCAACGGGTTTCTGCAACGGGTCGGGCGCTCCGGCCACCATGTGGGCGGCACACCCAAGGGCCGTTTGTTCGCCCTCACCCGCGATGATTTGATTGAGTGCGCCGCCCTGCTCGACTGCGTGCGCCGAGGTGAGCTGGACACGCTGCACATCCCCGTGGCACCGCTGGATGTGCTGGCGCAACAGATCATCGCCGAGGTCAGCGCCCAGGAGTGGTCGGAACACGCCCTGCTGGCGCTGATCCACCGCGCCGCGCCTTATGCCGAGCTGGATGAGCGCCACTACCAGGCTCTGCTGCACATGCTCGCCGACGGCTATAACGGGCGCCAGGGCATCCGCAGCGCCTACCTGCACCGCGATGCCGTGACCCACACCCTGCGCGGCCGACGTGGCGCACGGCTGACCGCTGTGACCAGCGGCGGCACGATCCCGGACAACGCCGACTACAGCGTCTTGCTCGAACCCCAGGGCTTGAACATTGGCAGCGTCAACGAGGATTTCGCGGTGGAAAGCATCGCCGGGGATATCTTCCAACTGGGCAATACCTCCTACCGCATCCTGCGGGTCGACGCCGGCAAAGTGCGGGTGGAAGACGCCCATGGCCAACCGCCGACCATTCCGTTCTGGCTGGGCGAAGCGCCAGGGCGCAGCCATGAGTTGTCGGCCGCTGTGGCGCGTTTGCAGGGGCATCTGGACAGCCTGCTCGGCGCCACTCCCGGCGACTTGAGCACGGCTTCGGCCTGGCTCACCCAGACCTTGGGCCTGAACCGCGCCAGCGCCGAGCAGATCCTCGATTACCTGGCCCGCGCGCGCCAGGCCTTGAGCGCGCTACCGTCCCAAGACACGCTGATCATGGAGCGGTTCTTCGACGCCTCCGGCGGCACCCAATTGATCATCCACACGCCCTTCGGCAGCCGCATCAACCGCGCCTGGGGCTTGGCCCTGCGCAAACGCTTTTGCCGCACGTTCAACTTCGAATTGCAGGCGGCGGCCAGTGAAAATGCGATCGTGCTGTCGCTGTCCACCAGCCACAGTTTCCCGCTGGACGAAGTATGGCGTTACCTCAACAGCCAGACTGCCGAACACCTGCTGATCCAGGCCGTGCTCGACGCGCCGCTGTTCGGCGTGCGCTGGCGCTGGAACGCCGGCGTGGCCCTGGCGTTGCCGCGCTACACCGGCGGGCGCAAGGTGGCGCCGCAGATCCAGCGCATGAAAAGCGAAGACCTGATCGCCAGCGTGTTCCCCGACCAGATCGCCTGCCTGGAAAACCTCGCCGGGGAGCGTGAAGTGCCGGAACACCCGCTGGTGGAACAAACCCTCGATGATTGCCTGCACGACGCCATGGACAGCGACGGTTGGCTTGCCCTGTTGCGGCGTATGGAAAGCGGCCAAGTGCGCTTGATCAGCCGCGATCTGCCGGCGCCTTCGCCCATGGCCGCGGAAATTCTCAGTGCACGCCCCTACACGTTTCTGGATGACGCGCCGCTGGAGGAGCGACGTACCCAAGCCGTGCTGAACCGCCGCTGGAGCGATCCGCAGAGCACCGACGACCTGGGTGCTCTGGATGCAGAAGCCATCGCCGGCGTACGCGAAGAAGCCTGGCCGGCGCCTCAAGGCGTGGATGAGATGCACGAAGCGCTGATGAGCCTGGGCGGCATCGCCCCCAGCGAAATCACACCAGCCTGGGCCACGTGGCTGCAAGCACTGGCCAAAACCGGGCGCGCCCATTGTTTACCCAACGGTCTGTGGGTGGCGGTGGAGCGCCTGAATATCTGGCAGGCGATCATTCCCCACCACCTGGCGCTGCTGCCCGGTTTTGATGAGCCTTGGATTCATGAAGACGCCCTCGCGGAAATACTGCGCGCACGACTCAGTGGGTTCGGCCCGCAGACCCTGGCCGAGATCGCCGCGCCCCTGGCCTTGCCGGCCACCGACATCGCTCAGGCCCTGGCTCGGCTGGAACAGGAAGGCTACGTGCTGCGCGGCCACTTCAGCCCCGGGGCCGACGACGAGCAATGGTGCGAACGGCACCTGCTGGCGCGCATCCATCGCTACACCGTCAAGCGTCTGCGCCGGGAAATCGAACCGGTGGCGCTGCAAGACTTCATGCGGTTTCTGTTCGATTGGCAGCACTTGTCCGATGAAACCCGTGGCCAAGGCAGCGCCATGCTGGCGAAGATCGTCGGGCAATTCGAAGGCTATGCCGCCGCCGCGTCAGCGTGGGACAGCGATCTACTCAGCGTTCGACTCAAGGATTACTCGCCGACTTGGCTCGATGAGCTATGCCGCAGCGGCAAATGGGTCTGGATGCGCCTGACCGACAAACACAGCGCCAGCGCCCAACGCAGCACGCCGGTGGTGGTACTGCCGCGCAGCCAGGTGGGCATGTGGAGCGGCCTGACCGATGCGGCCGACAGCAGCACGCTGTCGCCCAAGGCGCAGAAAGTCCACGGAGTGTTGCGTGAACACGGCGCGCTGTTCTTCGACGAGCTGGTGCACGAAGCCCATCTCTTGCGCAGCGAGCTGGAAACCGCGCTGCTGGAACTGGTCGGTGCCGGTTTGGTGAATGCCGACAGTTTTGCCGGCCTGCGCGCACTGACCACCATCGCCAGCAAACGCCAGGCGCGCAGCAGTCGACGCGGACGCGGGGCGTTTATCGGCGGCATGGACGATGCGGGGCGCTGGGCGCTGATCCGTCGCCCACCGAGCGCCGCCGGCCCGCACTCGGCCGAAACCCTGGAGCATGTGGCAATGACCCTGCTGCGTCGCTACGGCGTGGTGTTCTGGCGCTTGCTGGAACGCGAGGCCGATTGGCTGCCAAGCTGGCGCGAACTGCTGCGCACCTTCCACCGCCTGGAGGCCCGAGGGGAGATTCGCGGCGGACGGTTTGTCAGCGGTCTGGCAGGTGAACAATTTGCCTTGCCAGAAGCCATCCCATTACTGCGCGAAGTGCGGCGTCGTCCCCATGACGGGCGCCTGGTGGCCGTGTGCGGTGCGGACCCGTTGAACCTGGTGGGGACCTTATTGCCGGGCAATAAAGTGCCGGCGGTGAGTGGCAATCGCATCGTGTATCGCGACGGGCTGCCGGCAGCGGTGAGGGTCGGCAGCAAGCAGCAATTGCTGGTGGAGGAAGATCAGCAGGCGGTGCAGGAGAAGTTGATCAGGCTGTAAGCTTGAGGGCCTCATCGGGGGCAAGCCCCCTCCCACACTTTGGCCGCCACTGTGGGAGGGGGCTTGCCCCCGATAGGGCCCTAACACACACCATCAAACAACCGGCGCCTCAGCATCCGGTTCATCCAACTGTGCTTTGCGCATGGGCAGCAACACCTGCTGTGGATAAGTCTGCGCAAAGTGCACCTCGTCACAGTTATCCACAAGCTTCTTCAAGCGCTGGTTGAACGCGCGGCTCACCGCATACTGCCCGCCCGACACGGTGCGAAATTGCGCGGTCAGCACCACGCCGTTGAGGTCCATTTTGTCGACGCCGAATACTTCCAGCGGGCCTTGCAGGTTGTATTTGAGGAACACGTCGTCGCGGATCGACTGCCCCGCCTCGCGGATCAGCTCCACGGCCTTGTCCACATCGGTGTCATAGGTGAACTGCACCGAGAAAAACGCATAGGCGAATTGCCGCGATTGGTTGGTCACCGCCTTGATCTGCCCGAACGGCACCGAATGTACAAAGCCCTTGCCGTCGCGCAGGCGCAGGGTGCGGATGGTCAGGCCCTCGACGGTGCCGGCATGGCCGGAGTCGAGCACCACCCAATCGCCGATCGACAGCGTGTCTTCGATGATGATGAACAGGCCGGTGATCACATCCTGCACCAACTGCTGGGAACCAAAACCAATCGCCAGACCGACCACACCGGCACCCGCCAGCAGCGGCGCGACGTTGATGCCAAGGTTGGCCATAGTGGTGATCGCGCAGATCACCACCAGAATGATCTTCACCGCATTGCGCAGCAGCGGCAGGATGGTTTTGACCCGGGTGCTGGGTTGGCGGCTGGAGCGTTTGTTTACCGGCGGCTTGAGCGCTTCCTGGATCGCAGTGTCGAGCACCACCCAAAACAGCCATGTCACCAGCAGGATCAGGCCGATGCTGCTTAGGGAGTCACTGATCGCCCGGCCCACCGAATTGCGTTGGGCGAATTCAAACAGCGACACGCCCCAGATGCGCCCAAGAATCTCGATAAAGGCAATCGCCATAACGATGCGCAGGACCGCATGCAACAGGCTGAGGAAGCGCTCCTTGTAGGCGCTGCTGCGCTGGATTGCCACCTGGCTGCGGGACTTGAAAAGGTGTTGCAGCACCGTGCTGAGAAACACCGTGCCGATCAACAAAATGGTGGTGAACAGCGCGCAACGCAGGGCTTTCTGGTTATCGTCGCCGGCACCGATCAGGTTGATCGCCGAGACCAACACCATCAACAGGATTGGCCAGTACCACAACCCGGAAAACACCCGCAGCGACTGCTGCAACGCCGGATGCTTGAGGCGCTGGGCCAGCGGCCGATTCCGGATTAAATGCGCCACTGGCCGACGCAGGCGCACCACCAGCACGCCAAAAATCACCGCCGCGAACAGGCCGGTGAACACCGCGATACTGCTGGTGATATTGCCGCCGAACTGCCGTGCGATCTGTGGGCTGGTCAGTGCATCGCTGAGCGCGGCGAGAAAACCGATCAGGAACAGCGGCTTTGGGCAGTACTCGCGAATGATCTGCACTGCGCGCCGCTTATGCCCGAGGTTAAACATGACGATCACGCACAACAGTACCGAGGTAGAGAAGATGCCGCTGCTGGTCGCGTAGGCAAAACACAGCGCCAGCGCGCGACCAATGGACGGGGAAAGAAAATGGCTGACGTACAGGGTCAGCGGCAGACAAATCAGTGCCGGAATAGTATAGGGCACGACATAACTGAGCACGCCCAACAGGCGCTCACGCCGCTCGAAGAAAGAACGCTGGCCAAGACGCCGCACGATCAGCCGACCGAGCAGAGTCAACAGGGTAAAGGCGCCGATCCACACACCGGACAGCAACACAAAGTCCCCGGCGACGCTCCACGGCGAACGCTGCGCGGTCTGGTTAACCAGACGCCCGACTTCATCGGCGGCGCGGTCCGCGCGCAAGCGCCAGGCATCGATAAGGTTCTGATTGAGATCGAGCTTGTCCTGCACCTCATCGAGGCTGGAGCTGATCGCGCCGAGAAGGCCGCCCTCCACCAGCAACTCCGGCTTGGCCGGGGCTTCGGGTTCAGGCGCGGTAGCCGCGGCGTGCAATGCGCCGCTGCCACACAACAGCAGCGCACCAAGCAGTAATGCAGTCTTTGAATTCAGCAAAACACCGGGCTCCTTCGCGTAGGTCTGTAAGGAACTGACGGGTTTGCTTCCTGATCGTTCCCGAGAATGTGCCGTCTGTAGGAATCGCGAAACTTTCCGCCAAATCCGGCAGTCATCCAACAACGCAGGCAAACCGGCCTGGCCTTGACAGGAGCAACCATGGCGGCGATTCACATCGGCATATCCGGCTGGCGCTATACGCCCTGGCGCGGGGACTTCTACCCCGAAGGGCTGCCCCAGAAACGCGAATTGCAGTTTGCGTCACGCGCCGTCAACAGCATCGAGATCAACGGCTCGTTCTATGCGCTGCAAACGCCCAAGCGCTATGCCGAGTGGTACGCCGATACGCCTGAAGGTTTTATGTTCAGCGTCAAGGCCCCGCGCTATATCACCCACATCCTGCGCTTGCGGGATGTGCATAAGCCAATGGCGAATTTTTTTGCCTCCGGGGTGCTGGAGCTGAAAGAAAAACTCGGCCCGGTGCTCTGGCAGTTTCCACCCAGTTTCAAGTTCGATGCGCCGCTGTTCGAGGCGTTTCTAAAGGAGCTGCCCACCGACACCCAGCAAGCCGCCACCCTCGCCCGCCAGCATGAGGCGCGCCTGAACGGCAAGGCGAGCATGCAGGCCCACGGCAAGCGTGCGCTGCGCCATGCGGTTGAGATCCGGCATAAAAGCTTTGTCACCCCCGAGTTTGTAAAGCTGCTGGCACAGCACAACGTAGCGCTGGTGGTGGCCGACACCGCCGGCAAGTGGCCGTATGCCGAGGACGTGACTGCCGACTTTGTGTACCTGCGCCTGCACGGCGACAAGCAGTTGTACGCCAGCGGTTATACCGATGCAGCACTCAAACGCTGGGGCGAGCGCATCGACTGCTGGCGCCACGGCAAACAGCCTGCCGATGCTCACCTGATCGACCCGCACCACACGCCACCGGCACGTAAGCAACGCGACGTGTTCTGTTTTTTCGACAATGACATCAAGGTGCGCGCGCCTTTCGATGCCCGCCAATTGCTGCAGCATTTCGCGCTGGACAAGCACTTGGCCACCGCACCCGGACAACTGCCGGAACCGGGAGTGTTGCCATGACCCACCCTGAATTGATCCCCATCACCCCCACGGCGCCGATCACGCGCTTTACCGTGCTGACGGTGAATATCCACAAGGGCTTCACCGCACTCAACCGCCGCTTCATCCTGCCCGAGCTGCGCGAAGCGGTGCGCAGCATCGGCGCCGACATGGTGTTTTTGCAGGAGATCCACGGTACCCACGAGCAACACCCGCAGCGCTACAGCAACTGGCCGAACATGCCGCAGTACGAGTTCCTCGCCGACAGCATCTGGCCGCAGTTCGCCTATGGGCGTAACGCGGTCTACCCCCACGGCGACCACGGCAATGCGCTGCTTTCGAAGTTCCAGATCGTGCGCTACGACAACCTCGACATCTCCCAGAGCGGCCACGAAAACCGTGGCCTGCTGCATTGCGTGCTGCGCTTGCCGGGCACGGGCCAGGAGGTGCACGCGATCTGCATCCACCTGGGCCTGCGTGAGGTGCATCGTCAGCAGCAATTGCGCCTGCTGGAGCAACGCATCGCGGAAATTCCGGCGGATGCACCGTTGCTGGTGGCGGGGGATTTCAACGATTGGCGGCAAAAAGCCGACTTGAGCCGCAGCGGTCTGACCGAAGTGTTCGTCGGCGCCCACGGCAAACCGGCGCGGACCTTCCCGGCGCGCCTGCCGTTGTTGGCGCTGGACCGTATCTACGTGCGCAACCTCACCGCCCATAACCCCCGGGTGCTGACTACACGGCCCTGGTCCCATCTGTCAGATCACGTGCCGCTGTCGGTGGAGATCGAACTATGAACATTGCGGTAGAACACATTTCCACCGATCAGCCGCCGGACGAAGCCAAGGCCCGCGACCTCGATTACGGCTGGCAGAGCGGCAATCAAGTCGAGCTGCTGGAGAATGGCGAGGCGTACTTCCCCAGGGTGTTCGAGGCCATGCGCCAGGCCCAGCGCGAGATCCTGCTGGAGACCTTCATTCTTTTCGAAGACAAGGTGGGCAATGAGCTGCAGAGTATTTTGATCGAAGCGGCGCAACGGGGCGTCAAGGTGGTCGCCAGCCTCGACGGTTTTGGCAGCGGCGAGTTGAGCCCGGCGTTCCTCGGTGCGTTGGCGGATGCGGGCGTGGCGGTGCAGATGTTCGACCCGGCGTCCAAGACGTTGGGCATTCGCACCAACTGGTTTCGCCGTCTGCACCGCAAGATCGTGGTGGTGGACGCTACCGTGGGGTTTATCGGCGGGATCAATTTTTCCGCCGACCACCTCGGCGATTTCGGCCCGGAAGCCAAACAGGATTACGCGGTGCAAATCACCGGCCCGGCGGTTGCCGACCTGCATCATTTCGCATTGGCGCAAAGCGGCCGCCAAGTGCGCACCCGACGTGGCTGGCGGCGGCGCCAGCAACGGCCCTCGGTATGGCCGGTCGAGCAAGGTAACGGTCAGGTGCGCCTGATTTACCGCGACAATCTGCAACACCGGGACGACATCGAAGAGGCGTATATCCATGCGTTGAGCAAGGCGCAAAAACGCGCGGTGATCGCCAACGCTTATTTCTTCCCCGGTTACCGGCTGCTGCGTGAGATCCGCAACGCCGCGCGGCGCGGGGTGCATGTGCAATTGATCATGCAGGGCCAACCCGATGTGCTGCTGGCCAAGCTGGCGGCGCGCATGCTCTACGACTACCTGCTCAAGGACGGCGTGGTGATCCACGAATACTGCCAGCGCCCGCTGCACGGCAAAGTGGCGCTGGTGGATGACGAATGGAGCACCGTCGGTTCGAGCAACCTGGACCCGCTGAGTCTGGCGCTCAACCTGGAAGCCAACGTGCTGATCCGTGATCGTGCGTTCAACCAGCAGTTGTACGAACGCTTGGAGGCACTGGCGAACAACCACTGCAAGACCATGCCGGAAAACCGCAAGCCACGCCTGTGGCTGTGGCGCCTGACCGTGGGTTTCCTGGTGTTCCATGTGATGCGCCATTTCCCCGCGCTGACGGGTTGGCTGCCGGCCCATAAACCGCGTTTGAAACCTTTCGAGAGCCAGGCCCATGACCACTGAAACCGGCGGTTCACGCTTCAAGCGCTGGAAAAAACCGCTGACCATCGCGTTCTTCCTGCTGCTGATCGTGCTGTTCACGATGCTCGCGCGCCGCATCGACTGGAGCGAAGTGGTGCAGACCCTGGGCGACTTCAAGCTGCGCACCCTGCTGATCGCCAGCGCGTTGACCCTGTGCAGTTTCATCGTCTACGCCTGTTTCGACCTGATCGGCCGCACCTACATACGCCAGCCGTTGCGCTGGAAGCAGATTTTGCCGGTGGGCATCATCAGCTACGCGTTCAACCTCAATCTAAGTGCGTGGGTGGGCGGTATCGCCATGCGCTATCGGCTGTATTCGCGACTGGGGGTGAGCACCAGCAATATTGCCAAGATCCTAGGCCTGAGCCTGGCCACCAACTGGTTCGGTTACATGGCCCTGGCCGGCGTGGTGTTCAGCAGCGGCCTGGTGACCCTGCCGCCGGGCTGGAAATTGAGCAGCGGCGCCTTGCAGGGTGTGGGGGTGTTGCTGGTATTGGCGAGCCTGGGCTATCTGGCGGCCTGCCGGTTCTCGAAGAAGCGCGCGTGGTCGATCCGCGGTATCGAAATCAACCTGCCGTCGCTGCGCATGGCGTGTCTGCAATTGGCATTGGGCGCGCTGAACTGGTCGTTGATGGCGGCGGTGATTTTCACCCTGTTGCCGGGCAAGCTGGACTACCCGCTGGTGCTCGGCGTGCTGCTGATCAGCGCGATTGCCGGGGTGGTTACGCATATCCCGGCCGGGCTCGGGGTGCTGGAGGCGGTGTTTATCGCGCTGCTGCAACACGAGGCATCGCGCGGCAGCCTGCTGGCCGGGCTGATTGCGTACCGGGCGATCTATTTTATCTGCCCGTTGCTGATTGCCTTGGTCATGTACTTGGGCGTTGAAGCCAAGGCCAAGGCGCTGCGGGTGAAAAAAACACCCGCATAGGGCTTAGCGCGACTGGATGATGCTCAAGCGCTCGCCCACCACCATCTCGGTGATCCAGTCCACCAGGATCGAGGTGTAAGCCTGCTGGGACACCGGATCGCTGAGGGAGTGGTCGGCACCGTCGATGATGCGGTGGGTCAGCGAGTGAGTATGCCGACATGCCGCACGGTAACTCATGATGGTGGCGTGGGGCACGTGCTCGTCGGTTTCCGATTCGACGATCAATACATCCCCGGTAAACACCGAGCACGCGTGCAGGGCACGATTGGTCTCGGCCTGCACCAGGGTACTGCGGTAATCCATCAAGTCGGCTTTATCCAAGTCGCGCTTGGGCTTGAGCCATTCCTGATCGCGGTAAAGCGCCGGTACCCGCAATGCCAGCCAACGCACCGGGCGTAACGAGGTGAGGATTGCCGCCAGGTAACCGCCGTAGCTGGTGCCCACCACCGCCACCGCCGAGGTGTCGATGGCCGGGTGCGCGATCAGCCGGTCATAGGCGGCCAGCAGGTCGCGCAGGTTGTCTTCGCGCGTCACCCGCGACAGCGGAATACCGGTGCCGGCGTGACCTCGCAGGTCGAAGGTCAGGCATACACAACCCAGGCCCGCAATACCTTTGGCCCGCTCCAGGTCACGCTCCTGGCTACCGCCCCAGCCGTGCACAAACAACACGCCGGGCACCTTGGATTTAGGGCTCAGGAACGTGCCGCTCATTTGTTCGTCGTCGATATCGATCGCAATGCTTTCGCTTCTAGCCGTCATAAGAATTGACCGTTACGTACTTGAGAAGAAATTCGCTGTGTTCCGCCGGGCCTCGGTACACCTCGATGGCATCCGCCGGCAGCGCTTGGTGCTCGTAAGTCTCCACCGAGGACACATAAATGGCCTTCAGGCCCGGATGGTTGATAAAGCTCTGTAGCGCAGCGACCTCCGCGCTGCTGGCACCGCCCATGCGCCAGGACTGTTCGAGTACGCCGCTGCGGCGCTGGCCCTGGCTGTCCAGACCTTGGGCGATATCGTAGTTGCGCCGCGAGGCGTAGAACCCTGGGTAACATTGGTCGGCGGCGGCGTCGAATACCCTGGCCTGCTCGACCGCCAGGCGCACGTCGTCGGGCAGCGCCAGTGCAAGCAGATCGGCATAATCGCCAGGCACCACGAGCAGGTTGGAGCCACCGTAGACCTCTTCGCCCTGCCCGTCCCGCGTCAGGTATTGCTGGCCGCAGTAGCTGAGCACGTAATCGCCGATAAAGCTCTGGCCCACGCTGTGGGTGACGACGTCGTGCAGGTCCTGCTCCAGCACTACGCCGTCGTTGAACATTGCCGCTGCTTCCGGGCGCGCCAGCACGGTATCCAGTTCGTCGAGGCTACGGATCACTTGTTGACCGCGCCCTGCGCAGGCATGCACGGGTTTCAGCCGAATCGCCCCGCTGTACAGCAGGCGCGTGGCAGCCTCCCGCGCATCGCCCAAGGCAAATACGCTGAGGCCATCAAGCACCACATCGCGCACTTGCTCGCAGAACTGCGGCGACCAACCCTCCGGTGCCTCGGCATCTGGGCCGAGCAAGCCATGGCTGATGGCTTTGGTGCAGATGAAAGCATGATCCACATATCCGCCCCACAGGTCGTCCGGACCTTGGATATTCAAAGCGCGGGCCTGTTCTTGGCCGACAATGGTTTGCGTAGGCAATAAGTAGAGATCGCGCCCCGCGTGCTGCTGCGGGCTATAGCTGCCAGCGAACTTGAGCCCGAGGATTTGCGCCAGCCAACGGGCCAGGGCGCGATTGGTGTCGACTTCATGCTGGGGCGCTCCATCGCGCGTGGAATGCGCCGCCACAGATTTTTTGCGTTGAATCGGGGTCATGCGTCCCCCTTGGCCATCCTGCCATGTGTGTAGAAGGACAGTTGCAGGGATCAGGCCAACCCCAAGTAGAGGGACAGCGCTGGCAAATCAGTCAGTTATGCTCAAAGCGATAGCCATTGGCCTGTTTGATTCTGCACGACCTCTTCTAGTGCCTCCGGCGTTCTGCACGATTCAAACGCCAAAACGACTACGGTAGTCGCTCGGCGCCAAGCCGGTGATCTTCTTGAAGGTGGCGCGAAAGGCACTGGGGTCTTGATAACCCACGGTCCAAGCGATGTGGTCGATGGTGCCATTGGTGAATTCCAGCATTTGCCGCGCCTTGCCAACCCTCAGGTGCTGGCAGTATTCGGTGGGTTTGAGCCCGGTGGCATTGCGAAAACGGCGCAGGAACGTGCGCTCTTCCAGTCCCGCCTGCTGCGCCATGGCTGCAACGGACACATCCACCGCGCCGCTGGCCTGCAACCAATGCTGGACCTTGAGAATCGCCCCATCGCCATGGCTGAGGATCGGCGCAAAGTTGCTGCCGCACTGGCTGGCGCTGTCGCTGTGCTCGATCACCAGGAAACGCGCGGTGTCGGCGGCGATACTCGGCCCCATCAGGCGGTCGACCAGGCGCAAGCCCAATTCGGACCAGGCCATCAGCCCGGCGGTGGTGATGAGGTCGCCGTCGTCCACAATGGGCTTATCCGCCTCCAGCCGCACCGCCGGGTACAGCGCGGCAAACGATTCGGCGGATGACCAATGGGTGGTGGCGCTGCGCCCGTCCAACAGGCCGCTGCGCGCCAGCATGATCGAACCGATGCACACGCCGCCGAGCACCGTACCGTCGGCATGCCTTTTACGCAGCCATGCCAGCAGAGTCGGCGGCGCCTGGTCGTCAGTGAAGCCACAAATCGAGGGCGGCACCAGCACAGCCATCAGCGGCAGATCCGGGCCGGGCTGGCTGTCGAATATCCGCACCGGTTCACCCTCGGCCTGCATTTGCCAATGGCTGATGCGCAGCAACGGTAGCTGGGTGGACGCATGTTCGGCAGCAATGCGATTGGCCACGCCGAACAGATCGGTCAAACCATGCACCGCGGCCAATTGCGCGCCCTGATAGATCAGCACACCCAGCTCAACGGTGGAGCGTTCCACGGCCATTGTCAGTTTTCCCCCTGTTATTGTCGGTGCTGCCAATCCTCGGGCGCGGCGCCAGCTAAGATACTGGGCCCATCAACCCATCACGAGGCAACCTCCATGGCCAAGCAGGCGCTCATCCTAATCGATATCCAGAACGACTACTTCCCCCAGGGCAAGTGGCCGCTCGACGGCGTGCAAGCCGCTGCCGACAAGGCGGCGCAGGTGCTGCAAGCCTTTCGCCAGGCCGGCGACGCGGTGATTCATGTGCGTCATGAGTTTACGTCCGAGGATGCACCCTTCTTCACTCCCGGCTCCGAAGGCGCACACCTGCACAGCCAGGTGCTCAATCAAGGCGATGAGCCAGTGGTGCTCAAGCATTTCGTGAACGCGTTTCGCGAAACCAACCTGCGCGCGTTGCTCGAACAACGCAGCATCACCGAACTGGTAGTGGTTGGCAGCATGAGCCATATGTGCATCGACGGCGTGGTGCGGGCTGCGGCAGACATGGGCTACACCGTCACCGTGATCCATGATGCGTGCGCCACCCGCGACCTGGAGTTCAACGGCCAAGTGATTCCCGCAGCGCAGGTGCATGGCGCCTATATGGCGTCACTGGCATTCGGCTATGCGGGCGTGGTGTCGGCGGATGAGTTTCTGACAGCGCAAACGGCGACGGCCTGACCGCCACCATTAAGGGACGCTTTAGCGCGTGGCGATGATGAACAGACGCGGGAACGGCAACAGCACGGTGCCGTCAGCGAGAGCCGGATAACCTTGGGTGATCCGCGCCTGGTATTCCTGTAGGAAAGCGACTCTTTCTTCGTCAGTCAACGGCGCAAGAAAAGGTCGCAGCCCTGTGCCCTTGAACCACTCCACCACGGCCCCATGATCGGCCAACGGATGTTGGTAGGTGGTGCGCCATACGTCGACCGTGCTGCAGTGCTTGCTCAGCAGTTCGTAGTAGTAGCCAGGCGCATGCCGCTCGTTGTGTTTGAAGCCACCAATCTTCGCCGCCCACGGGCCATCGGCAGCGACTTCGCGAGCGAGCCGGTGCGCAGGTTCATCAAGGTTGTCCGGCGTCTGCACGGCCAAGGTGCCGCCGGGCGTCAGTTGCTGGATCAGGTGCGGGTACAACGTAGCGTGGTCGGGCAGCCATTGCAGCGAGGCGTTGGCCAGGATCACATCGAAAGACTGGGACGGCTGCCACGCGCCAATATCCGCCAGTTCGAAATTCAAGGCAGGCAAACGCTTACGGGCGTCGATCAACATATCGTCGGAGCTGTCGATGCCAGTGATGTGCGCCTGCGGGAAACGCGCCGCCAATACTTCGGTGGAGTTGCCTGGACCGCAACCCAGATCAACAGCCGTGCGCACCTCGACGGTGGGGATGGCGGCAACCAGATCACGCACCGGGCGGGTACGTTGCTGTTCGAACATCGTGTATTGCTTGGCTGACCAGGTCATCGCGGCTTTCCGTTTCTAGAAGTTGGCCCTAGCCTAAATTCTGTGACCGGTGAGGACAACTGGGCGGTTTAACCGGTAATAAAAAACCCCCGAAGCCTGGACTATCGGGGGTTTTCGTTTCGAAGCTTTAAGCCCTAGAACGGGATATCGTCATCAAAGCTGTCGAAATCCGCCGCCGGCTGAGGTGCCGCCTGCTGTGGCGCTGGACGCGACTCACGCTGTGGCTGCTGACTTGGCTGTGGGCGCGACTGCTGTGGACGCGGTGCCGAGTTGGACATGCCGCCCTGGCCCTGTTGGTCGCTCTGTGGACGGCCGCCCAGCAGTTGCATGGTGCCTTGCATGTCGACCACGATTTCAGTGGTGTAACGCTTGATGCCGTCTTTTTCCCACTCGCGGGTCTGCAATTTGCCTTCGATGTAGACCTGCGAACCTTTGCGCAGGTATTCGCCGGCGATTTCCGCGACCTTGCCGAACATCGACACGCGGTGCCATTCGGTCTTCTCGACCTTCTGGCCGGTCTGCTTGTCGGTCCACTGTTCGCTGGTCGCCAGACTCAGGTTGGTCACGGCATTACCGTTAGGCAAGTAGCGAACTTCGGGATCCTGGCCGCATGTACCGACCAATATGACTTTGTTAACCCCACGGGCCATAACGTTCTCCTAAGCTGGGCGCGCTGTCGGCACTGGGTTGACCAGTTGCTCGAGCGTCGCGCGATCCAATAATTCGGTGTCCAATTTGATGTAGATCGCGGCTTCTTCCGCAACCACTACTGCGTCCGTTACTCCAACGACGGCCTTGAGGCGCTCGACCAAGCCAGCCTCGCGCATCGCTTCAGGCGATAACGGCAGGCGCAGGCTCGTCACATACGGAGGTTCGCGCATGGTAACAGCAAAGGCCAGCCAGAGGGCAGCCAGACCTGCGCACCCGAGGAACACAACCGACAAACCGCCATGCTGGAACATCCAGCCGCCCATGATGCCGCCCAATGCGGAGCCCAGGAACTGACTGGTGGAATACACCCCCATCGCCGTGCCCTTGCCGCCGGCCGGTGAAACTTTACTGATCAGCGAAGGCAGCGAAGCCTCCAACAGGTTGAACGCGGTGAAGAACACTACCGTGCCGATCACCAGTGCCCGCAGGCTATCGCCGAACTGCCAGAAGAATAGTTCAGTGAGCATCAATGTCGCGACGGCGCCCAGCAAAACACGTTTCATTTTGCGTCGCTTCTCGCCATAGATGATGAACGGGATCATGGCGAAGAATGAAATCAGCAACGCGGTCAGGTACACCCACCAGTGCTGTTCCTTGGGCAGACCGGCTTTTTGCACCAGGGCCAGGGGCAAGGCGACGAAGCTGCACATCAGCATGGCGTGCAATACGAAGATACCTAAATCCAGGCGTAGCAGGTCCGGGTGCTTGAGCGTCGGCAACAGCGCCTTGCGCGCCACGCCGGACTCGCGGTGCTGCAGCGTGCCGGTGGAGCGCGGCACCATGAACGCCACGATCACGATCCCGAACAACGCCATGCCGCCGGTGGCCAGAAACAAACCATGCAGACCAAAAGCGCGCGTCAACAGCGGGCCCACCACCATGGCCACGGCAAACGACAGACCGATGGTCATGCCGATCATGGCCATGGCCTTGGTACGATGCTGCTCGCGGGTCAGGTCCGACAGCAACGCCATCACGGCAGCGGAAATTGCCCCGGCGCCCTGTAGGATGCGGCCGGCGATTACGCCCCATATGGAATCGGATTGCGCTGCGAGCACGCTGCCAAGGGCAAATACGACCAGCCCGAGATAAATCACCGGCCGACGACCAATGCGGTCGGAAATGATCCCAAACGGAATCTGAAAAATCGCCTGGGTCAGGCCGTAGGCACCAATGGCCAGACCGATCAAAGCGGGGGTCGCGCCTGCGAGATCCATCCCGTAAGTCGCCAGTACCGGCAACACCATGAACATGCCAAGCATACGGAAGGCGAACACCAGGGCCAGACCGCTTGCCGCGCGGGTCTCACCGCTACTCATGCGTTCGCTGTGGGGATCGTGCATGGAAAAACCTCGTGTGAACCGGCGGCGATTCTACCAGTCCCATCGATTGAGAGGGTATATGCGGCGGTTTGCCGCGCAGCTTTCATGTAAGGCTGCAAGCGGCCTTTTGACAGTGTATATTCATCCAGTCTTTAGCCGTATACTCCGGCATTATTTACGCCCGCCGTGCGAGGCCATCTTGGACAAGATCCTGATTCGTGGGGCTAGAACCCACAACCTGAAGAACATTGACCTGACCCTGCCACGGGACAAACTGATCGTGATCACCGGCCTGTCGGGGTCCGGCAAATCGTCTCTGGCCTTCGATACGCTGTATGCCGAAGGTCAGCGTCGTTATGTGGAGTCGCTGTCGGCCTACGCCCGCCAGTTCCTGTCGATGATGGAAAAGCCTGACGTCGATACCATCGAAGGTCTGTCGCCAGCCATTTCCATCGAACAGAAGTCGACTTCCCATAACCCCCGTTCCACCGTGGGCACCATTACCGAAATCTATGACTATCTGCGCCTGCTGTATGCGCGGGTAGGTATCCCGCGCTGCCCGGACCACGACATTCCTCTGGAAGCCCAGACCGTCAGCCAGATGGTCGACCTGGTGTTAGCGCAGCCCGAAGGGGCCAAGCTGATGCTGCTGGCGCCGGTGATCCGCGAGCGCAAGGGCGAACATCTGTCCGTATTCGAAGAGCTGCGCGCCCAGGGTTTCGTGCGAGCTCGCATCAACGGCAAGCTCTATGAACTCGATGAAGCACCGAAGCTCGACAAGCAGAAGAAGCATTCTATCGATGTTGTCGTCGATCGCTTCAAAGTGCGGGCGGACTTGCAGCAACGCCTGGCGGAATCGTTTGAAACTGCACTGAAACTGGCGGACGGTATTGCCCTGGTCGCACCGATGGATGACGAACCGGGCGAAGAAATCATCTTCTCCGCGCGCTTTGCCTGCCCGATTTGTGGCCACGCCATCAGCGAGCTGGAACCCAAGCTGTTCTCCTTCAACAACCCCGCCGGCGCCTGCCCGACCTGCGATGGTCTGGGGGTCAAGCAATTCTTCGACATCAAGCGCCTGGTCAATGGTGAGTTGACCCTTGCCGAAGGCGCGATACGCGGCTGGGATAGGCGTAACGTCTATTACTTCCAGATGCTCGGTTCGCTGGCCTCCCACTATAAATTCAGTCTGGAAGTGCCGTTCAACCAACTGCCAGCGGACCAGCAAAAGGTCATCCTAAATGGCAGCGGCTCGCAGAATGTCGACTTCAAGTACTTGAACGACCGAGGCGATATCGTCAAGCGTTCTCACCCGTTTGAAGGCATCGTGCCGAATCTGGAGCGCCGCTATCGCGAGACCGAATCGGCGAGCGTGCGCGAAGAATTGGCGAAGTTCCTCAGCACCCAGCCGTGCCCGGATTGCCGGGGTACGCGCCTGCGACGCGAGGCGCGTCATGTGTGGGTTGGTGAAAAAACCCTGCCGGCGGTGACCAATCTGCCGATTGGCGATGCCTGTGAGTACTTTGGTGAGCTCAAGCTCACCGGACGGCGCGGGGAAATTGCCGACAAGATTCTCAAGGAAATTCGTGAGCGTTTGCAGTTCCTGGTTAACGTCGGCCTGGACTACCTTTCGCTCGATCGCAGCGCGGACACGCTGTCCGGCGGTGAAGCCCAACGGATTCGCCTGGCCAGTCAAATCGGCGCAGGCCTCGTGGGTGTGCTTTATATCCTCGATGAACCGTCGATTGGTTTGCACCAGCGCGACAACGACCGGTTGCTGGGCACCTTGAAACACCTGCGCGATATCGGTAACACGGTGATTGTGGTCGAGCACGATGAAGATGCGATTCGCCTGGCGGATTATGTGGTCGACATCGGACCGGGCGCAGGCGTGCATGGCGGACATATTGTCGCCGAGGGCACGCCGGCCGAGGTCATGGCTCACCCGGATTCGCTGACCGGTAAGTACCTTTCGGGTCGAGTAAAGATCGAAGTCCCGGCCAAACGCACACCGCGTAACAAGAAGATGGCCCTGCACCTCAAGGGCGCGCGTGGTAATAACTTGCGCAATGTAGACCTGGAGATTCCACTGGGCCTGCTTACCTGCGTGACAGGTGTTTCCGGGTCAGGCAAGTCGACGCTGATCAACAACACGCTATTCCCCCTCAGTGCCACCGCCTTGAACGGCGCGACCACTCTGGAAGCGGCGGCACACGACAGCATCAAGGGCCTGGAACATCTGGATAAAGTGGTCGATATCGACCAGAGCCCTATTGGTCGCACGCCGCGCTCTAACCCTGCAACTTACACCGGGCTCTTTACCCCGATTCGCGAACTGTTCGCTGGGGTTCCGGAGTCGCGCTCCCGCGGCTACGGGCCTGGCCGGTTCTCGTTCAACGTCAAGGGTGGCCGCTGCGAAGCCTGCCAGGGCGATGGCTTGATCAAGGTAGAAATGCACTTCCTGCCGGACATCTACGTGCCCTGCGATGTATGCAAGAGCAAGCGCTATAACCGCGAGACCCTGGAGATCAAATACAAGGGCAAGAGCATCCACGAAACCCTCGAAATGACGATCGAGGAAGCGCGGGAGTTCTTCGATGCAGTTCCGGCACTGGCGCGCAAGCTGCAGACTTTGATGGATGTAGGCTTGTCGTATATCAAGCTCGGACAGTCGGCTACTACCCTGTCCGGCGGTGAGGCGCAACGGGTGAAGTTGTCTCGCGAACTATCCAAGCGCGATACCGGCAAGACTTTGTACATCCTGGACGAGCCGACCACCGGCCTGCACTTCGCCGATATCCAGCAACTGCTGGATGTGCTGCACCGACTCCGTGACCATGGCAATACCGTGGTAGTGATCGAGCATAACTTGGATGTGATCAAAACGGCCGACTGGCTGGTGGACCTCGGGCCGGAAGGTGGCTCCAAGGGTGGCCAGATCATCGCAGTGGGCACGCCGGAGCAGGTCTCCGAGATGCCTCAATCCCACACGGGTTACTACTTGAAACCTTTGCTGGCACGCGATCGGGCCTGATTTATCCGGCGCAATAAAAAGCCCCTGTCACCTCATTGGGTGACAGGGGCTTTTTCGTACCGGAAATCAGAACTGCGATTGCAGGTAGTTTTCCAGACCAATCAGCTTGATCAGACCCAGCTGTTTTTCCAACCAGTAGGTGTGATCTTCTTCAGTGTCGTTCAACTGCACACGCAGAATTTCGCGGGTGACGTAGTCGTTATGCTGTTCGCATAACTCAATGCCCTTGCAGAGCGCAGCACGAACTTTGTACTCAAGGCGAAGGTCGGCGGCGAGCATGTCAGGTACCGTCGTGCCCACATCCAGATCATCAGGGCGCATACGTGGCGTTCCCTCGAGCATCAAGATGCGGCGCATCAGCGCATCGGCGTGCTGTGCCTCTTCTTCCATTTCATGGTTGATACGCTCGTAGAGCTCGGTAAAGCCCCAGTCTTCGTACATGCGCGAATGGATGAAATATTGGTCACGAGCTGCCAGTTCGCCCGTCAGCAACGTGTTGAGGTAATCGATTACGTCGGGGTGACCTTGCATCGCCCTACATCTCCCTGCTTGAAAGTCTGTAGTTTGAACCATGATGACCCGGAGGTCACGAGACCAACGGCAGAAAAGTGAAGATTTATCGCGAAAAGTAGCTGAAATAACGCAAAAACCGCCCAAATGAGGGCGGTTCTGCTTCTCGTTTAGAGTCAGTTAAGCGATACACCCAGCGCCTTTGCGATTGCTTCTCCGTAAGCGGGGTCTGCTTTGTAGAAGTGTCGCAACTGACGCTCAACGACATCACCCGAAACCCCGGACATAGCACCAGCAATGTTGTTGGTGAGCAGAGCTTTCTGCTCATCGCTCATCAGCCGGAACAGCGCACCGGCGTGGCTGTAGTAGTCGGTATCTTCGCGATGATCGTAGCGGTCCGCCGCACCACTCAATGCCAACGCGGGTTCAGCATATTGAGGCGCTTGTTTCGGCGCGTCGGAATAGCTGTTCGGTTCGTAGTTGGGAGCCGCCCCGCCATTACTACCGAATGCCATGGAGCCGTCACGCTGGTAGCTATTCACCGGGCTGCGCGGCGCATTCACTGGCAGCTGCTGGTGGTTGGTACCGACACGGTAGCGGTGCGCATCTGCGTAAGCGAATACGCGACCTTGCAGCATACGGTCGGGAGACAACCCCACACCCGGAACCATGTTGCTTGGGCCGAACGCAGCTTGCTCTACTTCAGCGAAGTAGTTTTGCGGGTTACGGTTAAGCTCCAGCTCGCCAACTTCGATCAGCGGGAATTCCTTTTGCGACCATGTTTTGGTCACGTCGAAAGGATTTTCGTAATGAGCATTGGCCTGCGCCTCAGTCATGATCTGGATGCAAACCCGCCATTTAGGGAATTCTCCGCGCTCAATTGCATTGAACAGGTCGCGCTGCGCGTAATCGGGATCTGTTCCCGCGAGGCGCGCGGCTTCTTCCGGCGCGAGGTTCTTGATGCCTTGCTTGGTCTTGTAGTGCCACTTGACCCAATGCCGCTCGCCTTGCGCGTTGATCAGGCTGTAGGTGTGGCTACCGAAGCCGTGCATATGACGGTAGCCATCAGGGATACCGCGGTCAGAGAACAAAATCGTGACCTGATGCAGCGCTTCGGGAGAATGCGACCAAAAATCCCACATCATTTGCGCGCTTTTCAGGTTGCTTTGCGGCAGGCGCTTTTGAGTGTGGATAAAGTCAGGGAATTTCAACGGATCGCGAATGAAGAATACCGGCGTGTTGTTACCCACGATGTCCCAGTTACCCTCTTCGGTATAGAACTTCAAAGCGAAACCGCGGGGGTCGCGCTCAGTGTCAGCGGAACCACGCTCGCCACCGACCGTAGAAAATCGCAAAAAGGTAGGCGTCTGCTTGCCAACCGCTTCGAAAAGCTTAGCACTGGTGTATTGGGTGATGTCGCGGGTCACGGTAAACGTGCCGTATGCGCCCGAGCCTTTCGCGTGTACGCGGCGCTCAGGAATGTTTTCACGGTTGAAGTGAGCAAGCTTCTCGATCAGATGAAAATCATCAAGAAGCAGAGGACCACGCGGGCCGGCAGAACGAGAGTTCTGGTTATCCGCAACGGGAGCACCGCTCGCGGTGGTAAGGATTTTATCCTGGCTCATGTTCAATTTTCCTCAGGTCAGATGTGGCACTGCCGGCTAGTCGGCTTGAAGGAAGTATTGATCATCAACATGACACTGACAAATTCATTAAATCGTAAGCATCAATAGAAAATATCTACCAACAATTCCTATACTCATGGTGCCAACTGCAATTTGAGGAAGCTTGTACCCATCGCGCTTTTCTTGTGCGCACAAAAAACCGGGCACTAGGCCCGGTTTTTCGTTACAGACTGTCGTCTTACTCGGCGCTTACAGCTTCGCCAGCAGTAGCACGATCAACCAACTCGACGTACGCCATTGGCGCGTTGTCGCCAGCGCGGAAACCGCACTTGAGGATGCGCAGGTAGCCACCCTCACGGGTAGCGTAGCGCTTACCCAGGTCGTTGAAGAGCTTACCAACGATAGCTTTCGAACGAGTACGGTCGAAAGCCAGACGGCGGTTAGCCAGGCTGTCTGTCTTAGCCAAAGTAATCAGCGGCTCAGCAACGCGACGCAGTTCTTTAGCTTTCGGCAGTGTAGTTTTGATCAGCTCGTGCTCGAACAGCGACACCGCCATGTTCTGGAACATGGCCTTGCGGTGCGAGCTGGTACGGCTCAGGTGACGACCACTTTTACGATGACGCATGGTTCATTCCTTACCAAACTCACGTTCGGTGATTACGACGATCAGGCAGTCGCCTTGTCGTCCTTCTTAAGACTTGCAGGCGGCCAGTTGTCGAGGCGCATGCCGAGGGACAGACCGCGGGAGGCCAGAACGTCCTTGATTTCGGTCAAGGATTTCTTGCCCAGGTTCGGAGTCTTCAACAGTTCTACTTCGGTACGCTGAATCAGGTCGCCGATGTAGTAAATGTTTTCCGCCTTAAGGCAGTTAGCCGAACGTACAGTCAGTTCCAGATCGTCAACCGGGCGAAGCAGGATCGGATCGATCTCGTCTTCCTGCTCGATTACCACTGGTTCGCTGTCACCTTTGAGATCGACGAACGCAGCCAACTGCTGTTGCAGAATGGTTGCAGCGCGGCGGATAGCCTCTTCAGGATCCAGGGTACCGTTGGTTTCCAGATCAATAACCAGCTTGTCCAGGTTAGTACGCTGTTCGACACGGGCGTTTTCCACCACGTATGCGATACGGCGAACCGGGCTGAACGAAGAGTCAAGCTGCAAGCGACCAATGCTGCGGCTTTCGTCTTCATCGCTCTGACGCGAGTCGGCCGGTTCATAACCACGACCACGAGCTACGGTGAGCTTCATGTTCAGGGCGCCGTTAGACGCCAGGTTAGCGATTACGTGATCGGGGTTAACGATCTCGACATCATGATCCAGCTGAATATCGGCAGCGGTAACCACCCCCGAACCCTTCTTCGACAAGGTCAGCGTAACTTCGTCACGGCCGTGCAGCTTGATAGCCAGACCTTTAAGGTTCAACAGGATTTCAATTACGTCTTCCTGTACACCTTCGATGGCGCTGTACTCGTGGAGCACACCGTCAATCTCGGCCTCGACTACTGCACAGCCGGGCATTGAGGACAACAGGATGCGGCGCAGCGCGTTGCCCAGGGTGTGGCCAAAACCACGCTCGAGAGGCTCGAGAGTGATCTTAGCGCGGGTTGGACTGACAACCTGCACATCAATGTGGCGGGGTGTCAGGAACTCATTTACCGAAATCTGCATGGATGCACCTATTTTCTAGCCCTTACTTGGAGTAGAGCTCGACAATCAGGCTTTCGTTGATGTCGGCGGACAGATCACTGCGAGCTGGAACGTTCTTGAAAACGCCCGACTTCTTCTCAGTGTCTACTTCTACCCATTCTACGCGGCCACGTTGGGCACACAGATCGAGAGCTTGGACAATGCGAAGTTGGTTTTTAGCTTTCTCGCGAACTGCGACCACGTCACCAGCACGAACCTGGTAAGACGGAACGTTTACGGTCTGACCGTTAACGCTGATCGACTTGTGCGATACCAGCTGACGGGATTCGGCACGAGTCGAACCAAAGCCCATACGGTATACAACGTTGTCCAGACGGCATTCGAGCAGTTGCAGCAGGTTTTCACCGGTTGCACCTTTCTTACCAGCAGCTTCTTTGTAGTAGCCGCTGAACTGACGCTCGAGAACGCCGTAGATACGACGGACCTTCTGCTTTTCACGCAGTTGGGTGCCGTAATCGGACTGGCGACCGCGGCGTTGGCCGTGGATACCAGGTGCTGCTTCGATGTTGCACTTCGATTCGATCGCGCGCACGCCGCTCTTCAGGAAGAGATCGGTGCCTTCGCGACGAGCGAGTTTGCATTTTGGACCAATGTAACGAGCCATTCTTTACAATCTCCTGGATTACACGCGGCGCTTCTTCGGCGGACGGCACCCGTTGTGCGGGATTGGCGTCACGTCGGTGATGCTGGCGATCTTATAGCCACAGCCGTTCAAAGCACGGACAGCAGACTCACGACCTGGACCTGGACCCTTGACGTTAACGTCGAGGTTTTTCAGGCCGTATTCCAGCGCAGCTTGACCAGCACGTTCAGCAGCTACTTGAGCAGCAAACGGGGTGGACTTGCGGGAACCGCGGAAACCCGAACCACCGGAGGTAGCCCAAGAAAGCGCGTTACCTTGACGGTCGGTGATGGTCACGATGGTGTTGTTAAAAGAAGCATGGATGTGGGCGATGCCATCAACCACTGTCTTTTTAACTTTTTTACGAGGACGAGCAGCAGGTTTTGCCATGATAATTTTCCTGTCGATTCGCGGGGGCGATTACTTGCGGATCGGCTTACGCGGACCTTTACGGGTACGCGCGTTAGTCTTGGTACGCTGACCGCGTACTGGAAGACCACGACGATGACGCAGACCGCGATAGCAACCGAGGTCCATCAAACGCTTGATTTTCATGTTGATTTCGCGACGCAGATCACCTTCAGTGGTGAACTTCGCCACTTCGCCACGCAGCTGTTCAATCTGCTCGTCGCTCAGATCCTTGATCTTAGCGGCTGGGTTTACCCCAGCAACTGCGCAAATTTTCTGCGCAGTAGTGCGACCAACACCATAGATGTAGGTCAGCGAGATAACAGTGTGCTTGTTATCTGGAATGTTAACGCCTGCAATACGGGCCATTCAGTGGGACTCCAATTGACAGCTACCTACGCCCCGGAAGCCAAGAAATAGGGCGCGAGATAATATCGCTGTAATAACAAATAATCAACCCGGCAGCGCACTAGCTGCCGGGCTTCAAGCGGATCACACTCAGCCTTGGCGCTGTTTGTGACGCGGTTCCGCGCTGCAAATTACTCGAACAACACCTTCGCGGCGAATAATCTTGCAGTTACGGCACAGCTTTTTCACCGATGCACGAACTTTCATCACCAACTCCTCGAACCTTATGGGTACTCAGCGCAACATGCCGCTGCCGTAACCCTTCAGGTTGGCTTTCTTCATCAGGGATTCGTACTGGTGCGAAACGAGGTGCGATTGTACTTGGGACATGAAGTCCATCACAACCACGACCACGATCAGCAACGAGGTCCCGCCAAGGTAGAACGGAACGTTTGCTGCAACCACCAGAAACTGGGGCAACAAGCACACGGCCGTCATATATAGAGCACCGAACAGGGTCAAGCGAGTCAGAACGCCATCAATGTAGCGTGCAGACTGCTCACCTGGACGAATACCCGGAATAAAGGCACCGGACTTCTTCAGGTTTTCCGCTACGTCTTTCGGATTGAACATCAACGCCGTATAGAAGAAGCAGAAGAAAATAATCCCTGCACTAAACAGCAGAATATTCAACGGCTGACCAGGAGCGATCGACTGAGAGAGGTCCTGCAGCCAGCCCATATTTTCAGACTGACCAAACCAGGTACCCAACGAAGCCGGAAACAGCAAAATGCTGCTCGCGAAAATTGCCGGAATAACACCGGCCATATTCACTTTCAGCGGCAAGTGGCTGGTCTGCGCGGCAAAAACCTTACGGCCCTGCTGACGCTTGGCGTAATGAACAGCGATACGACGCTGACCACGCTCAATGAACACCACAAAACCGATAATCGCTACTGCCAGCAAACCGATGGCAACCAAGGCGAAGATATTGATATCACCCTGACGTGCAGACTCGAAAGACTGCCCAATCGCTCTCGGAAGACCGGCGACGATACCTGCGAAAATCAACATCGAGATACCGTTACCAACACCACGCTCAGTAATCTGCTCACCCAGCCACATCATGAACATTGCACCAGCCACAAAAGTGGACACCGCAACGAAATGGAAGCCAAAGTCACCAGTGAACGCGACACCCTGCCCGGCCAGGCCAACGGACATGCCGATAGCTTGAACCAGAGCGAGGATGACAGTGCCGTAGCGGGTGTACTGGCTAATCTTGCGACGGCCAGCTTCACCTTCCTTCTTCAACTGCTCCAGCTGCGGGCTGACGGCTGTCATCAACTGCATGATGATCGATGCCGAAATGTACGGCATGATCCCCAGTGCAAAGATGCTCATCCGCTCCAGCGCGCCGCCGGAAAACATGTTGAACAAGCTAAGAATGGTCCCCTCATTCTGTCGAAACAGGTCTGCGAGTCGGTCCGGGTTGATACCTGGAACCGGGATGTGTGCGCCTATTCGGTAGACGATAATCGCCAGGAACAGAAAACGCAGACGAGCCCAAAGTTCAGACATACCGCCTTTGCCGAGCGCAGAGAGAGCACCTTGCTTAGCCATTTATTCCTCGAACTTGCCGCCAGCTGCTTCGATAGCCGAACGCGCACCTTTGGTGGCGCCGATTCCCTTGCCGATAGTGACAGCGCGAGCCACTTCACCGGACAGCATGATTTTCACACGCTGTACGTTGACGTTGATCACGTTGGCATCTTTCAGGGTCTGCAGAGTTACGATGTCGCCTTCCACTTTAGCCAGTTCGGACAGACGCACTTCTGCGCGGTCCATGGCTTTCAGGGATACGAAACCGAACTTAGGCAGGCGACGATGCAACGGCTGTTGACCGCCTTCAAAGCCTGGAGCGATGGTACCACCGGAGCGGGAGGTCTGACCTTTGTGGCCACGGCCGCCAGTCTTACCCAAACCGCTACCGATACCACGGCCCGGACGATGCTTTTCGCGACGGGAACCCGGCGCTGGACTCAGATCATTGAGTTTCATCGATTAACCCTCGACACGCAGCATGTAGTAAGCCTTGTTGATCATCCCGCGATTCTCGGGAGTATCCTGAACTTCTACAGTGTGACCGATGCGACGCAGACCCAGACCCTTAACGCACAGTTTGTGGTTAGGGATGCGGCCGGTCATGCTTTTGATCAGCGTTACTTTAACGGTAGCCATGATCAGAAAATCTCCTGGACGCTTTTGCCACGCTTGGCGGCAATGGATTCAGGGGACTGCATAGCTTTCAAACCTTTAAAAGTGGCGTGAACCACGTTTACCGGGTTAGTCGAGCCGTAGCACTTGGCCAGAACGTTCTGAACGCCAGCAACTTCGAGGACAGCACGCATAGCGCCGCCAGCGATGATACCGGTACCTTCAGAAGCAGGCTGCATGTACACCTTCGAAGCGCCATGGGCGGACTTCATTGCGTACTGCAGGGTGGTGCCGTTCAGATCAACTTGGATCATGTTGCGACGAGCAGCTTCCATTGCCTTCTGGATCGCAGCAGGCACTTCACGCGACTTGCCACGGCCGAAGCCAACACGCCCTTTACCATCACCAACCACGGTCAACGCGGTGAAAGTGAAGATACGGCCGCCTTTAACGGTTTTGGCTACGCGGTTAACTTGAACCAGCTTCTCAATGTAGCCTTCGTCGCGCTTTTGGTCGTTATTTGACATAACTTAGAACTCCAGCCCAGCTTCACGAGCAGCATCAGCCAGCGCTTTAACGCGGCCGTGGTACTTGAAGCCAGAGCGGTCGAAAGCCACTTGCGAGACGCCAGCGGCCTTAGCACGCGTAGCGACCAGCTGGCCAACCTTTGTGGCCGCGTCGATGTTGCCAGTGGCACCATCACGCAGTTCTTTATCCAAAGTCGAGGCGCTTGCCAGGACTTTGTTGCCGTCGGCCGAGATGACCTGGGCGTAGATGTGCTGCGACGAGCGGAACACGCAGAGACGCACGACTTCGAGTTCGTGCATTTTCAGGCGTGCTTTGCGAGCGCGACGCAGTCGAGTAACTTTTTTGTCGGTCATTTGCTATGCCCTACTTCTTCTTGGCTTCTTTACGACGGACGACTTCGTCCGCGTAGCGCACACCTTTGCCTTTGTACGGCTCTGGTGGACGGAAGTCGCGGATCTCAGCAGCCACTTGACCTACCAGCTGCTTATCGATGCCCTTGATCAGGATATCGGTCTGGCTAGGAGTCTCAGCGGTGATGCCTTCCGGCAGTTCGTAATCCACTGGGTGCGAGAAGCCAAGGGCCAGGTTCAAAACCGTGCCTTTTGCTTGCGCTTTGTAACCAACACCGACCAGCTGGAGCTTACGCTCGAAGCCTTGGCTTACGCCTTGGACCATGTTGTTCACCAACGCACGCGTGGTACCGGCCATTGCGCGAGTCTGTTGATCGCCATTGCGAGCAGCGAAACGCAGCTCACCAGCTTCTTCAACGATCTCAACGGACGAATGGATGTTCAGTTCAAGAGTACCCTTGGCACCCTTCACCGAAAGCTGTTGGCCTGCGAATTTGACTTCGACACCGGCTGGCAGCTTAACGGGGTTCTTAGCGACGCGAGACATGCTTATCCCCCCTTAGAACACAGTGCAAAGAACTTCGCCGCCGACACCGGCAGCGCGCGCAGCACGATCCGTCATCACACCTTTGTTGGTGGAGACGATAGACACGCCCAGACCGCCACGAACTTTCGGCAGATCTTCAGCGGACTTGTACTGACGCAGGCCTGGACGGCTAACGCGCTTCACTTCCTCGATGACCGAACGGCCTTCGAAGTACTTCAGCTCGATGGACAGCAGTGGTTTGGTTTCGCTGCTGATCTGATAACCCGCAATGTAGCCTTCGTCTTTCAGGACTTTGGCAACAGCTACCTTCAACTTGGAAGATGGCATGCTTACGACGGACTTTTCAGCCATCTGGGCATTACGGATACGAGTTAGCATGTCCGCTAACGGGTCCTGCATACTCATGGGCTAGACGCTCCTAATACAAAAAAATTAGCCTTGCGGCTACATATGTCGCCGAGAATCTCCGAGCATAGAAAACACGGGCTCAGGCGAGCCGGGTATTCTAGACACACTCCGGAAATGAAACAAGCCCCAAAAGGGGCTTGTTCCAGATTCAAGGTCACCGGTGGTCAGTATCTTGCGATACCAATCGCCTGGACTCTGAAAGTACTTACCAGCTGGCTTTAACCAGACCTGGGACGTCACCACGCATTGCCGCTTCACGCAGTTTGTTACGGCCGAGGCCGAACTTGCGGTAAACGCCGTGTGGACGACCGGTCAGGCGGCAGCGGTTACGCATGCGCGAAGCGCTTGCGTCACGTGGCTGCTTCTGCAGAGCTACTGTAGCTTCCCAACGTGCTTCTGGACTTGCGTTCAGATCGACGATGATTGCTTTCAGTGCTGCACGCTTCTTGGCGTACTTGGCAACCGTGAGCTGACGCTTCAGCTCGCGGTTTTTCATGCTCATCTTGGCCATGGTCCTACTCCAATCAGTTGCGGAACGGGAATTTGAAAGCACGCAACAGGGCGCGACCTTCATCATCGTTCTTGGCAGTGGTGGTCAGGGTGATGTCCAGACCGCGGAGAGCATCGATCTTGTCGTAGTCGATTTCCGGGAAAATGATCTGCTCTTTCACGCCCATGCTGTAGTTGCCACGACCATCGAAGGACTTGGCATTCAGGCCGCGGAAGTCGCGAACCCGAGGCAGGGAGATCGACAGCAGACGATCCAGGAATTCGTACATACGCTCACGGCGCAGAGTTACCTTTACGCCGATCGGCCAACCTTCACGGACTTTAAAGCCAGCGATGGATTTCCGAGCGTAGGTCACAACGACTTTTTGGCCGGTGATCTTTTCCAGGTCAGCAACAGCGTGCTCGATGACTTTTTTGTCGCCGATCGCTTCGCCCAGACCCATGTTCAGGGTGATTTTGGTAACGCGCGGAACTTCCATCACGTTCCCGAGCTTAAGTTCTTCCTTAAGCTTGGGGGCGATTTCCTTCCGGTAAATCTCTTGTAGTCGTGCCATGGTCTTATCTACCTAGCAGTGTTCAAGCATCAACCGCTTTTTGGGTCGACTTGAAGACACGAATTTTCTTACCGTCTTCTACTTTGAAACCAACACGATCAGCCTTGTTGGTTTCGCCGTTGAAGATGGCGACGTTAGAAGCGTGCAGTGGCGCTTCTTTCTCGACGATACCGCCCTGTACGCCCGACATAGGGTTAGGCTTGGTATGACGCTTGACCAGGTTCAGACCACCTACAACCAGACGGTCGTCAGCGAGAACCTTCAGCACCTTACCGCGCTTACCTTTGTCTTTGCCGGCGATCACGATGATCTCGTCGTCACGACGAATCTTTTGCATGTCGGATCTCCTTACAGCACTTCTGGGGCGAGCGAGACGATCTTCATGAACTTCTCAGTACGAAGTTCACGGGTCACTGGCCCAAAGATACGGGTGCCGATCGGCTCTTGCTTGTTGTTCAGAAGAACAGCAGCGTTGCCATCAAAGCGGATAATGGAGCCATCTGCACGGCGTACGCCGTGACGAGTGCGAACTACAACAGCAGTCATCACTTGGCCTTTTTTCACCTTACCGCGAGGAATTGCTTCCTTCACGGTAACTTTGATGATGTCACCGATACCAGCGTAACGACGATGGGAGCCACCCAGCACCTTGATGCACATAACACGGCGAGCGCCGCTGTTATCGGCCACATCGAGCATGGATTGAGTCTGAATCATATAATTTCTCCGACCCCTAGTCCTTAGACTTCCACAGCGCGTTCGAGAACATCAACCAGTGCCCAAGACTTGGTCTTGGCCAACGGACGAGTTTCACGAATAGTGACTTTGTCGCCGATGTGGCACTGATTGGTTTCGTCGTGCGCGTGCAGCTTAGTCGAACGCTTAACATATTTACCGTAGATCGGGTGCTTAACGCGACGCTCGATCAGAACGGTGATGGTTTTGTCCATCTTGTCGCTGACAACACGGCCAGTCAGCGTACGGACAGTCTTTTCGGCTTCAGCCATGATCACTTACCTGCCTGCTGGTTGAGCACAGTCTTCACGCGAGCGATGTCACGCTTAACTTGCGAGAGCAGATGAGACTGCCCCAACTGGCCAGTTGCTTTCTGCATGCGCAGATTGAACTGGTCGCGCAGCAAGCCGAGCAGTTGCTCGTTCAGCTGCTGTGCGGATTTTTCACGAAGTTCATTCGCTTTCATCACATCACCGTCCGTTTAACAAAGGAGGTGGCGAGCGGCAGCTTTGCAGCAGCCAGGGCGAAAGCCTCACGCGCCAGCTCTTCAGAAACACCCTCGATTTCATACAGGACTTTGCCTGGCTGAATCTGGGCTACCCAGTATTCCACGTTACCCTTACCTTTACCCATCCGCACTTCGAGAGGCTTCTTGGAGATCGGCTTGTCCGGGAATACACGGATCCAGATCTTGCCGCCACGTTTTACGTGACGGGTCAGAGCACGACGCGCTGACTCGATCTGACGAGCGGTGAGACGACCACGAGCTACAGACTTCAGCGCGAACTCGCCGAAGCTGACTTTGCTACCGCGCTGAGCCAGACCACGGTTGTGGCCTGTCATCTGCTTGCGGAACTTCGTACGCTTAGGTTGCAACATTTGGCGTACCCCTTACTTAGCAGCTTTTTTACGAGGCGCTGGTGCTTGTGGTTTCAGTTCTTCTTGGCGACCACCAATTACTTCGCCTTTGAAGATCCAAACCTTTACACCGATCACACCGTAAGTGGTGTGAGCTTCGTAGTTGGCATAGTCGATGTCGGCACGCAGGGTGTGCAATGGCACACGACCTTCGCGATACCATTCAGTACGTGCGATTTCAGCACCGCCGAGACGACCGCTCACTTGGATTTTGATGCCTTTGGCACCAATGCGCATGGCGTTCTGTACGGCGCGCTTCATAGCGCGACGGAACATTACGCGGCGCTCCAGCTGCTGAGCTACGCTCTGCGCAACCAGCATACCGTCGAGTTCCGGCTTGCGGATCTCTTCGATATTGATGTGCACAGGCACACCCATTTGCTTGGTCAGGTCCTGACGCAGTTTCTCAACATCTTCACCTTTCTTCCCGATTACGATACCTGGGCGAGCGGTGTGGATGGTGATACGTGCAGTTTGGGCCGGACGATGGATATCGATACGGCTTACGGACGCGCTTTTTAGTTTGTCTTGGAGATACTCACGCACCTTCAGATCAGCGAACAAATAGTCCGCATAAGTCCGACCGTCTGCGTACCAGACGGAGGTGTGCTCCTTGACGATTCCCAGGCGAATGCCAATGGGATGTACTTTCTGACCCATCTCTTCGACTCCGTTACTTGTCAGCAACCTTGACAGTGATATGGCAAGACCGCTTGACGATGCGATCAGCACGGCCTTTGGCACGTGGCATGATGCGCTTCAGCGAACGCCCTTCGTTGACGAAAACGGTGCTGACCTTCAGGTCATCAACGTCTGCGCCTTCGTTATGCTCGGCGTTGGCTACGGCCGACTCCAGCACTTTCTTCATGATCTCGGCGGCTTTCTTACTGCTGAAAGCCAACAGGTTGAGCGCTTCGCCCACCTTCTTCCCGCGGATCTGGTCGGCGACCAAGCGGGCTTTCTGGGCGGAGATTCGAGCGCCCGACAACTTAGCGGCTACTTCCATTTCCTTACCCCTTAACGCTTGGCTTTCTTGTCTGCCACGTGCCCACGATAAGTGCGGGTACCGGCAAACTCGCCCAGTTTGTGGCCGACCATGTCTTCGTTAACAAGAACGGGGACGTGTTGACGACCGTTGTGTACTGCGATGGTCAAACCGACCATTTGTGGCAGGATCATCGAGCGACGCGACCAGGTCTTAACTGGTTTGCGATCGTTCTTTTCCGCCGCCACTTCGATCTTCTTCAGTAGGTGAAGATCAATAAAAGGACCTTTTTTCAGAGAACGTGGCACTGTCGTATCCCTCTATTTACTTGCGACGACGGACGATCATTTTGTCGGTACGCTTATTACCACGAGTCTTCGCGCCCTTAGTCGGGAAGCCCCATGGCGATACCGGATGACGACCACCAGAGGTACGACCTTCACCACCACCATGTGGGTGGTCAACCGGGTTCATGGCAACACCACGAACGGTTGGGCGAACGCCACGCCAGCGTTTGGCACCAGCTTTACCCAGCGAACGCAGGCTGTGCTCGGAGTTCGAGACTTCACCCAAGGTCGCACGGCATTCAGCCAGTACTTTACGCATCTCACCAGAACGCAGACGCAGGGTCACGTAGACACCTTCACGAGCGATCAGCTGAGCCGAAGCGCCAGCGGAACGAGCGATTTGCGCGCCTTTACCTGGCTTCAATTCGATGCCGTGTACGGTGCTACCAACTGGAATATTACGCAGTTGCAGAGCGTTGCCCGGCTTGATCGGTGCCAGAGCACCTGCGATCAGCTGGTCGCCAGCGCTCACGCCTTTAGGGGCGATGATGTAGCGACGCTCGCCATCTGCGTACAGCAGCAGAGCGATATGAGCAGTACGGTTTGGATCGTATTCGATACGCTCGACAATGGCAGCGATGCCATCTTTGTCGTTGCGACGGAAGTCGACCAGACGATAATGCTGCTTATGGCCACCACCAATGTGACGAGTGGTAATACGACCATTGTTGTTACGACCACCAGACTTCGATTTCTTCTCGAGCAGCGGTGCGTGAGGAGCGCCTTTATGCAGCTCCTGGTTGACCACCTTGACCACAAAACGGCGGCCAGGGGAAGTCGGTTTGCATTTAACGATTGCCATGATGCACCCCTTCCTTACTCAGCACTGCTGCTGAAATCGAGATCTTGGCCTGGCTGAAGGGAGATAACTGCCTTCTTCCAGTCATTGCGCTTGCCCAGACCGCGAGCAGTGCGCTTGCTCTTACCCAGAACATTCAGGGTAGTAACACGCTCTACTTTCACGCTGAACAGGCTTTCGACGGCCTTCTTGATTTCCAGCTTGGTTGCGTCAGTTGCAACCTTGAAAACGAACTGGCCTTTCTTGTCAGCCAGAACCGTAGCCTTTTCGGAAACGTGCGGGCCAAGCAGAACTTTAAATACGCGTTCCTGGTTCATCCCAGCAGCTCCTCGAATTTCTTCACGGCCGACACGGTGATCAACACCTTGTCGTATGCGATCAGACTAACTGGATCGGAACCTTGCACGTCACGTACATCAACGTGTGGCAGGTTGCGAGCAGCCAGGTACAGGTTCTGATCAACAGCTTCAGACACGATCAAAACGTCGGTCAGGCTCATGTTGTTCAGTTTGCCCAGCAGATCTTTGGTTTTTGGACTTTCAACAGCGAAGTCCTGAACCACGACCAGGCGATCAGTACGCACGAGTTCAGCAAGGATGGAGCGCAGAGCTGCGCGATACATCTTCTTGTTGAGCTTCTGAGAGTGATCCTGCGGACGAGCTGCAAAAGTGGTACCGCCGCCACGCCAGATTGGGCTACGGATGGTACCAGCACGAGCACGGCCAGTACCTTTCTGACGCCAAGGGCGCTTACCGCCACCACGAACGTCGGAACGGGTCTTTTGCTGCTTGCTACCTTGACGGCCGCCGGCCATGTAGGCCACGACTGCTTGGTGAACCAGCGTCTCGTTGAATTCGCCGCCAAATGTCAGTTCGGAAACTTCGATCGCTTGAGCGTCATTTACATTTAATTGCATGTCAGCTTCCCCTTAACCGCGAGCCTTGGCCGCTGGACGTACAACCAGGTTGCCGCCAGTAGCGCCAGGAACAGCACCCTTGACCAACAACAGATTGCGTTCAGCGTCGACGCGCACTACTTCGAGGGACTGCACGGTCACGCGCTCAGCGCCCATATGACCGGACATTTTCTTGCCCTTGAATACACGACCAGGAGTCTGGCACTGGCCAATAGAGCCCGGGACGCGGTGGGAGACGGAGTTACCGTGAGTGTTGTCTTGGCCACGGAAATTCCAACGCTTGATCGTACCCTGGAAGCCTTTACCTTTGGACTGACCGGTCACATCAACCAGTTGACCAGCAGCAAAGATTTCAGCGTTGATCAGATCGCCAGCTTGGTAGTCACCATCTTCAAGACGGAACTCCATAACAGTACGACCAGCTGCAACGTTTGCTTTAGCGAAGTGACCTGCTTGAGCAGCAGTCACGCGCGAAGCACGACGCTCGCCGACAGTGACTTGCACTGCACGATAGCCATCGGTTTCTTCAGTTTTGAACTGGGTGACGCGATTCGGCTCGATCTCAATGACCGTGACCGGAATGGAGACACCTTCTTCGGTGAAAATACGGGTCATACCGCATTTACGACCGACTACACCAATAGTCATGTTGTAAACCTCATGAGTGTACGGGGCTTTCACCCGCTATGGCCGCCCATTTCAGAGCGTTACACGACTAAGACCCAAGTCTTAGCCGAGGCTGATCTGTACTTCCACACCGGCCGCCAGATCGAGCTTCATAAGAGCATCAACGGTTTTATCCGTTGGCTGGACGATGTCCAGTACGCGCTTATGAGTACGGATCTCGTACTGGTCACGCGCGTCTTTGTTGACGTGCGGGGAGACCAGAACGGTGAACCGCTCTTTACGGGTAGGCAGTGGAATTGGACCACGCACTTGAGCACCAGTACGTTTCGCGGTTTCCACGATTTCCTGGGTGGATTGGTCGATCAGGCGATGGTCAAAGGCCTTCAACCTGATACGGATTTGCTGATTTTGCATTGGATTTCAGACTCCGGCTGCTATTCCCACCGAGCGCAATACGCCCGTTAAAAGGAGGCGCAATTCTATAGACGGCCCCGATAGGTGTCAACCCAATAAAAAAGCCCCCGCTGAGCGGGGGCTTTTTCAAAACATCAAAGCAAACTCTAAAAGAGCTTACTCGATGATTTTAGCTACAACGCCAGCACCAACGGTACGGCCGCCTTCACGGATAGCGAAGCGCAGACCGTCTTCCATCGCGATGGTTTTGATCAGGGTAACAGTCATCTGAATGTTATCGCCTGGCATTACCATTTCAACGCCTTCTGGCAATTCGCAGTTACCGGTCACGTCAGTAGTACGGAAGTAGAACTGTGGACGGTAGCCTTTGAAGAACGGAGTGTGACGACCGCCTTCTTCCTTGCTCAGAACGTAAACTTCTGCAGTGAACTTGGTGTGCGGCTTAACCGAACCCGGCTTAACCAGAACCTGACCACGCTCAACGTCGTCACGCTTGGTACCACGCAGCAGAACGCCGCAGTTCTCGCCAGCACGACCTTCGTCGAGCAGCTTACGGAACATTTCAACACCGGTGCAGGTGGTGACGGTAGTGTCACGCAGACCAACGATTTCCAGTGGATCTTGTACGCGAACGATACCGCGCTCAATACGACCAGTCACAACAGTACCACGACCGGAGATCGAGAATACGTCTTCGATTGGCATCAGGAACGGCTTGTCGATAGCACGCTCTGGCTCTGGAATGTAGGTGTCCAGAGTTTCTACCAGCTTCTTGACGGCAGTGGTGCCCATCTCGTTGTCATCTTTGCCTTCCAGCGCCATACGGGCCGAACCAATGATGATTGGAGTGTCGTCGCCTGGGAAGTCGTAAGTGCTCAACAGATCGCGCACCTCCATCTCTACCAGTTCCAGCAGCTCAGCGTCGTCTACCAGGTCAGCCTTGTTCAGGAAAACCACGATGTACGGAACGCCTACCTGACGGGACAGCAGGATGTGCTCACGGGTTTGTGGCATCGGACCATCAGCGGCCGAGCAAACCAGGATCGCGCCGTCCATCTGGGCAGCACCAGTGATCATGTTCTTCACGTAGTCAGCGTGACCTGGGCAGTCAACGTGAGCGTAGTGACGAATGTTCGAGTTGTACTCGACGTGCGCGGTGTTGATGGTGATACCACGAGCTTTTTCTTCTGGCGCGCTGTCGATCTTGTCGAATTCAACTACGGCCGAACCGAAAACTTCGGAGCAGACGCGAGTCAGAGCAGCAGTCAGAGTGGTTTTACCGTGGTCAACGTGACCGATAGTGCCAACGTTGACGTGCGGTAGGGAACGATCAAATTTTTCTTTAGCCACGACAATTAACTCCTTGCCTAAAGGACTGAATCAGCCTTGTTTTTTGGATACAGTTTCAGCGATGTGCGCCGGAGCTGTGTTGTATTTTTTGAATTCCATAGAGTAGCTTGCGCGACCCTGAGACATGGAGCGAACGTCGGTCGCATAACCGAACATCTCACCCAACGGAACCTCGGCGCGAATCACTTTGCCGGAAACCGTATCTTCCATACCCAAGATCATGCCGCGACGACGGTTAAGGTCGCCCATGACATCACCCATATAGTCTTCAGGTGTAACAACTTCTACCGCCATGATTGGCTCAAGCAACTCACCACCACCCTTCTGGGCCAGTTGCTTGGTTGCCATGGAAGCAGCCACCTTAAACGCCATCTCGTTGGAGTCGACGTCGTGGTAAGAACCGTCAAAAACGGTTGCTTTCAGGCCGATCAGCGGATAGCCGGCAACAACACCGTTCTTCATCTGCTCTTCGATACCCTTCTGGATAGCAGGGATGTATTCCTTAGGAACGACACCACCCACTACTTCGTTCACGAATTGCAGACCTTCCTGACCTTCGTCAGCAGGAGCAAAACGGATCCAGCAGTGACCGAACTGACCACGACCGCCGGACTGACGAACGAACTTGCCTTCGATTTCACAGTTCTTCGTGATGCGCTCACGATACGAAACCTGAGGCTTACCGATGTTGGCTTCGACGTTGAACTCACGGCGCATCCGGTCTACCAGGATGTCCAGGTGCAGCTCGCCCATGCCGGAGATGATCGTTTGACCAGTCTCTTCATCAGTCTTGACGCGGAAAGATGGATCTTCCTGAGCAAGCTTGCCCAGAGCGATACCCATTTTTTCCTGGTCATCCTTGGTCTTAGGCTCTACCGCAACCGAAATAACCGGCTCCGGGAAGTCCATGCGAACCAGGATGATTGGCTTAGCGGCGTCGCACAAAGTCTCACCAGTGGTGACATCCTTCATGCCGATCAAGGCCGCGATGTCGCCAGCGCGAACTTCCTTGATCTCTTCACGGGCGTTTGCGTGCATCTGCACCATACGACCCACACGCTCTTTCTTGCCTTTAACCGAGTTGATCACGCCGTCGCCGGATGCCAACACGCCCGAGTAAACGCGGACAAAGGTCAAAGTACCCACGAATGGGTCGGTAGCGATCTTGAACGCCAGAGCCGAGAACGGCTCGCTGTCGTCAGCGTGACGCTCCATCTCTTCTTCCTCGTTATCAGGGTTAGTACCCTTGATAGCAGGAATGTCAGTCGGGGCAGGCAAGAAGTCGATAACGGCGTCGAGAACCAGGGGAACACCCTTGTTCTTGAAGGAAGAACCACAAACAGCCAAGACGATCTCACCAGCGATAGTACGCTGACGCAGAGCGGCCTTGATTTCCACGTTGGTGAGCTCTTCACCTTCGAGGTACTTGTTCATCAGTTCTTCGCTGGCTTCGGCAGCAGCCTCGACCATGTTGTTGCGCCACTCATCAGCCAGTTCCTGCAATTCAGCAGGGATAGGCTTACGAACAGGAACCATACCCTTGTCGGCATCGTTCCAGTAGACAGCTTCCATGTTGATCAGATCAATTTGACCCTGGAAGTTGTCTTCGGAACCGATAGCCAACTGGATCGGCACCGGAGTGTGACCCAGACGCTGCTTGATCTGACCGATCACGCGCAGGAAGTTGGCACCAGCACGGTCCATCTTGTTTACGTAAACAAGACGCGGCACGCCGTATTTGTTGGCTTGACGCCATACGGTTTCCGACTGAGGCTCAACACCCGAAGTACCGCAGAACACAACGACAGCGCCGTCGAGCACACGCAGGGAACGCTCAACTTCAATGGTGAAGTCCACGTGGCCCGGGGTATCGATTACGTTGAAGCGATGCTCGTCTTTGTACTGCTTCTCAGAACCTTTCCAGAAGGCGGTAATAGCAGCAGAAGTAATGGTAATACCACGCTCCTGCTCCTGAACCATCCAGTCTGTGGTCGCGGCGCCGTCATGCACCTCGCCCATTTTGTGACTTTTGCCGGTGTAAAACAGTACGCGCTCAGTGGTGGTGGTTTTACCAGCATCCACGTGTGCGACGATACCGATGTTACGGTAGCGGCTAATCGGAGTAGTACGAGCCATAAAGCCCTCGCAAAATTAGTGAAGCTAAAATTAGAAGCGGTAGTGCGAGAAAGCTTTGTTGGCTTCAGCCATACGGTGCACGTCTTCACGCTTCTTAACAGCAGCACCTTTACCTTCAGCAGCGTCCAACAGTTCGCCGGCCAAACGCAGAGCCATAGACTTCTCGCCACGCTTACGGGCGAAGTCTACCAACCAGCGCATTGCCAGAGCGTTACGACGGGACGGACGAACTTCAACCGGAACCTGGTAAGTAGCACCGCCTACACGGCGCGACTTCACTTCGACCAGCGGAGCGATGGCGTCGAGAGCTTTCTCGAAGATTTCCAGGGGGTCGCTGTTCTTGCGTTCTTTAACCTTTTCCAGCGCGCCATAAACGATACGCTCGGCAACGGCTTTCTTGCCGCTTTCCATTACGTGGTTCATGAACTTGGCCAGGATTTGGCTTCCGTATTTTGGATCGTCAAGCACTTCGCGCTTGGCTGCTACGCGTCTTCTTGGCATGGATAAGCCCTCAAACGGTCTTCAGGTTCGCTCGGAATCGGTGCCCTTTCGGGACGCCTCCGACCTTACTCTTATCGACTCAGAAAATAAGATGATTCAGGTTTACAAAAAGCCGCTACTACTTAGGCTTCTTGGTACCGTACTTCGAACGACCCTGGTTACGACCTTTAACGCCGGAAGTATCCAAGGAACCGCGTACGGTGTGGTAACGAACACCTGGCAAGTCTTTTACACGACCGCCGCGGATCAGTACCACGCTGTGCTCTTGAAGGTTGTGGCCTTCACCGCCGATGTACGAGGAAACCTCGAAACCGTTGGTCAGACGCACACGGCATACTTTACGCAGTGCCGAGTTAGGTTTTTTCGGCGTAGTGGTATACACACGAGTGCATACGCCACGACGTTGCGGGCAGTTCTGCAGCGCAGGCACGTCGGATTTCTCGACGATACGCTTACGCGGCTGACGTACCAGCTGGTTGATAGTTGCCATCTACTAGCTCCACTGTTGTCTTGCGACGCTATTGTCTTGCAAGAAAAGCAAAATGGCAGGAACGAATTCCCGCCAAATTTAGGGGTACAAGAGTCTAAAGAGGATCTTGCCCCCAGTCAAGGCAAGGCCCCGACCTCCCCACCCATCGAACTGAAGCAAAATTGCCTCAATCCGACGAACGGAGCTGTCAGGGCCTAGACTCATCTACCGCAGAACTCAGTTACCGCTTGAGTTCAGCGCTTCGGTCAGTGCAGCTTCCACTTCACTGGCGCTTACGCGCAACGGCTTGTCGGCATCACGACGACGCTTACGCTCGCTGTGATAGGCCAAACCGGTACCGGCTGGGATCAAACGACCCACAACCACGTTTTCTTTCAGACCGCGCAGGTAGTCGCGCTTGCCGGTTACCGCTGCTTCGGTCAGTACGCGGGTGGTCTCCTGGAAGGAGGCCGCCGAGATGAACGACTCAGTGGACAACGAGGCCTTGGTGATACCCAGCAGTACGCGAGTGAACTTGGAAACGAACTTATCTTCGTTCGCCAGACGCTCGTTTTCCACCAGCACATGAGTCAGTTCCATCTGGTCGCCCTTGATGAAACTGGAATCGCCGGATTCAGCGATTTCAACTTTACGCAGCATCTGACGCAGGATGGTTTCGATGTGCTTATCGTTGATCTTCACGCCCTGCAGACGGTAAACGTCCTGGATCTCGTTCACGATGTACTTGGCCAGCGCACTTACACCCAGCAGACGCAGGATGTCGTGAGGATCGCTTGGACCGTCGGAAATAACTTCGCCGCGGTTTACCTGCTCACCTTCGAACACGTTCAGGTGACGCCACTTCGGAATCAGCTCCTCATACGGATCACTACCGTCGTTCGGGGTAATGACCAGACGGCGCTTGCCTTTGGTCTCTTTACCGAACGCGATGGTGCCGCTGACTTCAGCCAAAATCGAAGCTTCTTTCGGACGACGAGCTTCGAACAAGTCGGCAACACGCGGCAGACCACCGGTGATGTCACGGGTCTTCGAAGTTTCCTGCGGGATACGCGCGATAACATCACCGATCGCGATCTTCGCGCCGTCAGCCACACCGACGAGGGCGTTAGCTGGCAGGAAGTACTGGGCGATTACGTCAGTGCCTGGCAGCAACAGATCCTTGCCGTTGTCGTCGACCATCTTCACGGCTGGACGGATATCTTTACCAGCAGCTGGACGGTCTTTCGCGTCAAGTACTTCAATGTTGGTCATACCGGTCAATTCGTCAGTCTGACGCTTGATCGTGATGCCTTCTTCCATGCCCACGTAGGTCACGGTACCTTTCATTTCGGTAACGATTGGGTGAGTGTGCGGATCCCACTTGGCCACGATTGCGCCAGCGTCGACCTTGTCACCTTCCTTAACCGAAATCACAGCACCGTACGGCAGCTTGTAACGCTCACGCTCACGACCGTAGTCATCAGCGATTGCCAGCTCACCGGAACGGGACACAGCAACCAGGTGACCATCCACTCGCTCAACGTGCTTGAGGTTGTGCAGGCGGACAGTACCGCCATTCTTCACCTGAACACTGTCAGCCGCGGAGGTTCGGCTTGCCGCACCACCAATGTGGAACGTACGCATGGTCAACTGAGTACCTGGCTCACCGATGGACTGGGCAGCGATAACGCCGACCGCTTCACCGATGTTCACTTGGTGACCACGAGCCAAGTCACGGCCATAGCACTTGGCGCAAATGCCGTAGCGGGTTTCGCAGCTGATCGGTGAGCGAACAATCACTTCGTCGATGCTGTTGAGCTCGATGAACTCAACCCACTTCTCATCTACCAGAGTGCCAGCAGGAACGATAACTTCCTCGGTACCCGGCTTGAATACGTCACGGGCAATTACACGACCCAATACGCGCTCACCCAACGGCTCTACAACGTCACCGCCTTCAATGTGCGGAGTCATCAGCAGGCCGTGCTCGGTACCGCAATCGATCTCTGTTACAACCAGATCTTGTGCAACGTCTACCAGACGACGAGTCAGGTAACCGGAGTTAGCGGTTTTCAACGCGGTATCCGCCAGACCTTTACGAGCACCGTGAGTGGAGATGAAGTACTGAAGTACACTCAAACCTTCACGGAAGTTCGCGGTAATCGGCGTTTCGATGATGGAACCGTCCGGCTTGGCCATCAGACCACGCATACCGGCGAGCTGACGGATCTGCGCAGCAGAACCCCGTGCGCCCGAGTCGGCCATCATGTACATCGAGTTGAAGGACTCCTGGTCAACTTCGTCGCCGTGACGGTCGATGACCTTCTCTTTCGAGAGGTTGGCCATCATCGCCTTGGAAACTTCATCGTTGGCCTTGGACCAAAGGTCGATCACCTTGTTGTACTTCTCGCCCTGGGTTACCAGGCCAGAGGCATACTGGCTTTCGATCTCTTTCACTTCGTCGGTAGCGGCACCGATGATGCGGGCTTTTTCATCCGGGATAACGAAGTCGTTAACACCGATGGAAACGCCGGAAATGGTCGAATAAGCAAAACCGGTGTACATCAACTGGTCAGCGAAGATCACGGTCTCTTTCAAACCAACCACGCGGTAGCACTGGTTGATCAGCTTGGAGATCGCCTTTTTCTTCATTGGCAGGTTGACGACATCGTACGACAGACCTTTTGGCACAACCTGATACAACAGCGCACGGCCGACAGTGGTGTCGACGATACGGGTGTTGGTCACGCTGCCGCCATCACGGTCGTTGACGGTTTCGTTGATCCGCACTTTGACCTTGGCGTGCAGTGCGGCTTCGCCGGCACGGAACACACGGTCAACTTCCTGCAGGTCAGCGAACACACGGCCTTCGCCTTTGGCGTTGATCGCTTCACGCGTCATGTAGTACAGACCCAATACAACGTCCTGCGACGGAACGATGATTGGCTCACCGTTGGCTGGCGACAGAATGTTGTTGGTCGACATCATCAACGCACGCGCTTCCAACTGGGCTTCCAGGGTCAGCGGTACGTGAACGGCCATTTGGTCGCCGTCGAAGTCGGCGTTGTACGCAGCACAAACCAGAGGGTGCAGCTGGATAGCCTTACCTTCGATGAGTACCGGCTCAAACGCCTGGATACCCAGACGGTGAAGTGTCGGTGCACGGTTGAGGAGAACCGGGTGTTCGCGAATCACTTCAGCGAGAACGTCCCAAACCTCTGGCAGTTCGCGCTCGACCATTTTCTTGGCCGCTTTGATGGTGGTCGCGAGACCGCGCATTTCCAGCTTGCCGAAGATGAACGGCTTGAATAGTTCAAGCGCCATTTTCTTAGGCAGACCGCACTGATGCAGACGCAGGGTCGGGCCTACGGTAATTACCGAACGACCGGAGTAGTCAACACGCTTACCGAGCAAGTTCTGACGGAAACGACCTTGCTTACCCTTGATCATGTCAGCCAAGGATTTCAAAGGACGCTTGTTCGAACCGGTGATAGCGCGACCACGACGACCGTTGTCGAGCAATGCATCGACAGCTTCTTGCAACATACGCTTTTCGTTACGCACGATGATGTCCGGAGCGGACAAATCGAGCAGGCGCTTCAATCGGTTGTTACGGTTGATCACGCGACGGTACAGGTCGTTGAGGTCGGACGTTGCGAAACGACCACCATCCAACGGCACCAGCGGACGCAGGTCTGGCGGCAGAACCGGCAGAACGGTCAGCACCATCCATTCTGGCAAGTTGCCGGAACCTTGGAAGGCCTCCATCAACTTCAGACGCTTGGACAGCTTCTTGATCTTGGTTTCGGAATTGGTTTGCGGAATTTCTTCGCGCAGACGGCCAATCTCGTGCTCCAGGTCGATAGCGTGCAGCAGTTCGCGCACAGCTTCGGCACCCATGCGAGCATCGAAATCATCGCCGAACTCTTCCAGCGCTTCGAAGTACTGCTCATCGTTCAGCAGCTGACCTTTTTCAAGGGTAGTCATGCCTGGATCGATAACGACATAGCTCTCAAAGTAGAGAACGCGCTCGATATCACGCAGGGTCATGTCCATCAGCAAGCCGATACGGGACGGCAGCGATTTCAGGAACCAGATGTGGGCAACCGGCGAAGCTAGCTCGATGTGTGCCATGCGCTCACGACGAACCTTGGCCAGCGCAACTTCAACGCCGCACTTCTCGCAGATCACACCACGGTGCTTCAAGCGCTTGTACTTACCGCACAGGCACTCGTAATCCTTTACCGGGCCAAAGATCTTGGCGCAGAACAGACCGTCACGCTCAGGTTTGAACGTACGATAGTTGATGGTTTCCGGCTTTTTAACTTCACCGAACGACCACGAGCGGATCATCTCAGGCGATGCCAACCCAATACGGATGGCGTCGAACTCTTCGACTTGACCCTGGTTTTTCAGCAAATTCAGTAGGTCTTTCAAGGCCTTTCCTCCTGGCGGAGCAGAGAGCGGGCATCACTGCCACGCTCTCGATTCGCGTCACGTGTTATTCGGTTTCCAGATCGATATCGATGCCGAGGGAACGAATTTCTTTGATCAACACGTTGAAGGACTCGGGCATGCCCGGCTCCATACGGTGATCGCCGTCCACGATGTTTTTGTACATCTTGGTCCGACCGTTCACATCGTCCGACTTCACTGTGAGCATTTCTTGCAGAGTGTAAGCAGCACCGTATGCTTCCAGTGCCCAGACCTCCATCTCCCCGAAACGCTGACCACCGAACTGAGCCTTACCACCCAGCGGCTGCTGGGTAACGAGGCTGTACGATCCGGTAGAACGGGCGTGCATCTTGTCGTCTACCAAGTGGTTCAGCTTCAGCATGTACATGTAGCCGACTGTAACCGGGCGCTCGAATTTGTTGCCGGTACGGCCGTCGAACAGCTGCATCTGGCCACTTTCCGGCAGGTCAGCCAGTTTCAGCATGGCCTTGATTTCGCTTTCCTTGGCACCGTCGAACACAGGTGTGGCCATCGGCACGCCGCCGCGCAGGTTCTTCGCCAGATCCAGGATTTCCTGGTCGGAGAAGGTGTCCAGCTCTTCGTTGCGACCGCCGATCTCGTTGTAGATCTCGTGCAAGAACTTACGCAGGTCAGCAACCTTGCGCTGCTCTTCGATCATACGGTTGATCTTCTCGCCCAGACCTTTAGCCGCGAGGCCCAGGTGAGTTTCGAGGATCTGACCAACGTTCATACGCGAAGGTACGCCCAGCGGGTTGAGGACCACATCGACCGGGGTGCCATTGGCATCGTGCGGCATGTCTTCAACCGGCATGATCACGGAGACCACACCTTTGTTACCGTGACGACCGGCCATCTTGTCGCCCGGCTGGATGCGGCGGCGGATTGCCAGGTAAACCTTGACGATTTTCAGCACGCCTGGAGCCAGGTCATCGCCCTGCTGCAGTTTGCGCTTCTTATCTTCGAACTTGTCATCCAGCAGACGGCGGCGATCAACGATGTAGGCCTGGGCCTTCTCGAGCTGCTCGTTCAAAGCATCTTCAGCCATGCGCAGTTTGAACCACTGGCCGTGCTCAAGACCGTCGAGGACTTCATCAGTGATGTCTTGACCTTTCTTCAGACCTGCACCGCCTTCAGCCTTGTGGCCTACCAAAGCGGAGCGCAGACGTTCGAAGGTCGCGCCTTCAACGATACGGAACTCTTCGTTCAGATCCTTACGGATCTCGTCGAGCTGGGTCTTCTCGATGGACAGAGCACGAGCATCACGCTCAACGCCGTCACGGGTGAAGACCTGTACGTCGATGACAGTACCCTTGGTACCGGTAGGTACGCGCAGGGAGGTGTCTTTAACGTCGCTGGCTTTTTCACCGAAGATGGCACGCAGCAGTTTCTCTTCTGGCGTCAGTTGGGTCTCGCCTTTCGGAGTAACCTTACCAACCAGAATGTCGCCTGCGCCAACTTCAGCACCTACATAAACGATACCGGCTTCGTCCAGCTTGTTCAGTGCAGCCTCACCCACGTTCGGAATGTCTGCAGTGATTTCCTCTGGCCCAAGCTTTGTGTCACGCGCCACACAGGTCAGTTCCTGAATGTGGATCGTGGTGAAGCGATCTTCTTGAACAACACGCTCGGACAGGCAGATGGAGTCTTCGAAGTTGAAGCCGTTCCACGCCATGAAGGCGATGCGCATGTTCTGACCCAGAGCCAGCTCACCCATGTCGGTGGACGGGCCGTCAGCCATGATGTCGCTACGCTGAACGCGATCACCCTTGCTCACCAGCGGACGCTGGTTGATGCAGGTGTTCTGGTTCGAACGGGTATATTTGGTCAGGTTGTAGATGTCGACACCGGCTTCGCCAGTTTCAACTTCGTCATCGGCAACACGAACCACGATACGGCTAGCATCAACGGAATCGATTACACCGCCACGACGAGCCACGACGCAAACGCCGGAGTCACGCGCTACGTTGCGCTCCATGCCGGTACCTACCAGCGGCTTGTCAGCGCGCAGGGTTGGTACAGCCTGACGCTGCATGTTGGAACCCATCAACGCGCGGTTAGCGTCATCGTGCTCCAGGAACGGAATCAGAGACGCTGCAACCGAAACTACCTGCTTCGGCGAAACGTCCATCAAGGTGACGTCTTCCGGCGCCTTAACGGTGAATTCGTTCAAGTGACGAACAGCTACCAGCTCGTCGATCAAAACTTTCTTGTCGTTCATCGTGGCCGAAGCCTGAGCGATCACGTGATCGGCTTCTTCGATTGCGGACAGGAACACGATCTCGTCGGTGACCAGAGCGTCTTTCACCACACGGTATGGGCTCTCGAGGAAACCATATTGGTTGGTGCGCGCATAGGCTGCCAAGGAGTTGATCAGACCGATGTTCGGACCTTCCGGCGTTTCGATCGGGCAAACACGACCGTAGTGCGTAGGGTGTACGTCACGAACTTCGAAGCCAGCACGCTCACGAGTCAGACCGCCCGGGCCCAGTGCCGAAACACGGCGCTTGTGGGTAATCTCGGAGAGCGGGTTGTTCTGGTCCATGAACTGCGAAAGCTGGCTGGAGCCGAAGAACTCTTTCACCGCTGCGGCCACTGGCTTAGCGTTGATCAGGTCTTGCGGCATCAGGCCTTCGCTTTCAGCCATCGACAGACGCTCTTTGACCGCACGCTCAACACGTACCAGGCCAACGCGGAACTGGTTCTCGGCCATCTCGCCTACGCAGCGAACACGACGGTTACCCAGGTGGTCGATGTCATCGACGATGCCTTTGCCGTTACGGATGTCGACCAGAGTCTTCAGTACCGCGACGATATCTTCCTTGCACAGCACGCCCGAACCTTCGATCTCGGTACGACCGATACGACGGTTGAACTTCATCCGGCCGACCGCAGACAGGTCGTAACGCTCAGGACTGAAGAACAGGTTGTTGAACAGGGTTTCGGCAGCGTCTTTGGTTGGTGGTTCACCAGGACGCATCATGCGATAGATCTCGACCAGCGCTTCCAATTGGTTGCTGGTGGAGTCGATCTTCAGTGTGTCGGAGATGAACGGACCGCAGTCGATGTCGTTGGTATACAGGGTTTCGATGCGAACAACCTGAGCCTTGGCGATTTTGGCCAGGATCTCGGTGTTCAGCTCGGTGTTGCACTCAGCCAGGATTTCGCCTGTGGCCGGGTGAACGATAACCTTGGCGGTAGTGCGACCCAGGACGTAGTCCAGAGGCACTTCCAGCTCTGTAATACCGGCTTTTTCGATTTGATTGATATGGCGCGCAGTGATACGACGGCCAGCTTCAACAATAACCTTGCCTTTTTCATCCTGGATATCCAGAACGGCAATTTCACCACGCAGACGCGAAGCGATCAGTTCCAGCTTGAGGGTTTCATCCTTCAGGCTGAATACGTTGGTGGTGTAGAAGGCATCAAGCACTTGCTCAGTGGTGTAGCCAAGCGCGCGCAGCAGTACCGAGGCCGGCAATTTACGACGACGGTCGATACGCACGAACACGCAGTCTTTAGGGTCGAATTCGAAGTCCAACCACGAACCACGGTACGGAATGATCCGCGCAGAGTACAAGAGCTTACCGGAGCTGTGCGTCTTGCCGCGGTCGTGGTCGAAGAACACGCCCGGCGAACGGTGCAGCTGGGAAACGATAACACGCTCGGTACCGTTGATAACGAAGGTACCGTTTTCAGTCATCAATGGGATTTCGCCCATGTAGACTTCTTGCTCTTTGATGTCCTTGATCGCTTTGTTCGACGATTCTTTGTCGAAAATGATCAGACGGACTTTTACCCGCAAAGGTACGGCGTACGTAACGCCACGCAACACACATTCTTTGACATCAAATGCCGGTTCGCCCAGGCGATAACCCACGTACTCCAGCGCAGCATTGCCGGAGTAGCTGATGATCGGGAAAACGGATTTGAAGGCCGCATGCAGGCCCACGTCGCGGAACTGATCTTTGGTCGCTCCCGCCTGCAAGAATTCACGATACGAATCCAGCTGGATAGCCAGAAGGTACGGGACATCCATGACGTCCGGCAACTTGCTAAAGTCCTTGCGGATACGTTTTTTCTCAGTATATGAGTAAGCCATCAGCGTTCCCCAGCTTGGTCACCTGCTTGTTTGGCCCCTCCGACGGGAGCAGCCAGAAAATCTTGCAAACCCCATGGTTTGCACCACCGCATCGGGTGGCTACAGCGCGTTAATGGCGGCGACCGAGTCGACAGCCAAGAACGGAAAAAGGCCGGTGGCAAGAGCCACCAGCCATCAGCCTTCAGCTTAACGCTTGGGCTGGAGACGCAAGGTCGATGCTTACTTCAGCTCGACTTTAGCGCCTGCTTCTTCCAGAGCTGCTTTGGCTTTGTCAGCTGCGTCTTTGGCAACAGCTTCCAGAACCATGGCAGGAGCGCCGTCAACTACAGCCTTGGCTTCTTTCAGGCCCAGACCGGTCAGTTCACGTACTGCCTTGATCACGTTAACTTTCTTCTCGCCAGCTTCGGTCAGCATGACGTTGAATTCGGTTTGCTCTTCAACAACGGCAGCAGCAGCAGCTGGGCCGGCGGAAGCAGCGGCAGCGGAAACGCCGAATTTCTCTTCGAAAGCTTTGATCAGCTCAACAACCTGCAGAACCGACATTTCAGCTACGGCGTTGAGGATATCGTCTTGGGAGATAGACATTGCTGTATTTCCTGAATTGGGGGACGGCCTACTCGGCCATCGAAATAAACAAAAATACGCGAAAGAAGATGCTCAGCCTTAGGCTGCGGCTGCTTCTTTTTGCTCGCGAACTGCGGCCAGAGTACGAGCCAGCTTGCTGGTAGCGCCTTGAATCACGCTCATCAGCTGCGAAATGGCTTCGTCGCGGGTCGGCAGTGTTGCCAGTACGTCGATTTGGTTAGCTGCGAGGAACTTGCCCTCGAACGCAGCTGCCTTGATCTCGAACTTATCCTGACTCTTGGCGAACTCTTTGAACAAACGGGCAGCAGCGCCTGGATGCTCTTTGGAGAACGCGATCAGAGTCGGGCCGGTGAACACGTCGTTGAGGACACTGTATTCAGTGTCAGCAACAGCGCGCTTTAGCAGGGTATTACGCACAACACGTACGTATACGCCAGCTTCACGAGCCTCTTTACGGAGTCCGGTCATAGCGCCTACTGTCACACCACGGGCATCAGCCACGACAGCGGACAGAGCAGCTTTGGCAGCCTCGTTGACTTCAGCGACGATGGCCTTCTTGTCTTCGAGATTAATTGCCACGGGTTTAACTCCTGCTTGTTACCGTTTCATCTGGCCGGAGCCGGATGTCGTTTTGGTGTCTGATTCGGTAAGGAACCGGGAGCACCATCTGCGTAGGCTTGTGGTTTAAGACTTGCGTCGCCTACGGTCTTGGATAGCCCCCGCCAGGCAGGGACCCCAATTTTTCAACTGGCGCAATTTCTCGCGCCAATCTGTGTCTTATACGTCCAGCGAACCTTGGTCGATGACCAGACCTGGGCCCATAGTGGTGCTCAGGGTAACGCGCTTGACATAGATGCCTTTCGAAGAAGCTGGCTTGATACGCTTGAGATCCGCGATCAGCGCTTCAACGTTTTCCTTCAGCTTGACGGCGTCGAAGCCAACCTTGCCAACGGAGGTGTGAATGATGCCGTTTTTGTCGGTGCGATAACGAACCTGACCAGCTTTGGCGTTCTTAACCGCGGTAGCTACGTCTGGAGTTACTGTGCCGACTTTTGGGTTAGGCATCAGGCCACGTGGACCCAGGATCTGACCCAACTGACCAACAACACGCATTGCATCAGGAGAAGCGATGACTACGTCGTAGTTCAGGTCGCCGCCTTTCATTTCGGCAGCCAGGTCGTCCATGCCAACGCGATCAGCGCCGGCGGCCAGGGCAGCTTCAGCCGCTGGACCCTGGGTGAAGACAGCTACACGTACAGTCTTGCCAGTGCCGTGTGGCAGCACAGTAGCGCTACGGACGACCTGGTCGGATTTACGTGGGTCAACGCCGAGGTTCACAGCAACGTCAACGGACTCGCTGAACTTGACAGTCGACAGCTCGGTCAGCAGAGCGGCGGCGTCTACAAAATTGTAGGACTTGCCTGCTTCGATTTTGCCGGCGATAGCCTTTTGGCGCTTGGTCAGCTTAGCCATTACACACCCTCCACGTTAAGGCCCATGCTACGAGCAGAACCGGCGATGGTACGCACGGCTGCATCCATATCAGCTGCAGTCAGATCCGCGTTTTTGGTTTTCGCGATTTCTTCCAGCTGAGCACGAGTTACGGTGCCAACCTTAACGGTGTTTGGACGAGCGGAACCGCTAGTCAGACCAGCAGCCTTCTTCAACAGCACCGAAGCCGGGGTCGACTTAGTTTCGAAGGTGAAGCTACGGTCGCTGTATACAGTGATGATCACTGGAGTCGGCAGACCTGGCTCAAGACCCTGGGTACGGGCGTTGAAGGCCTTGCAGAATTCCATGATATTCACGCCATGCTGACCCAGAGCTGGACCGACAGGTGGACTAGGGTTGGCCTGAGCGGCCTTCACTTGCAGCTTGATGTAAGCGGTAATCTTCTTGGCCATGAGGCACTCCAATTACGGGTTCAGACGCCTCGAAAGGCTCCCCGGTTACTTGCGCGTTTATCCCAGTGACGACAAAACCCCACAGCCTAAGGCTGCGGGGTTGGGATGCATGTTCAGCTAGACCTTCTCGACCTGACTGAACTCCAACTCTACCGGAGTAGAGCGACCGAAAATGAGCACTGCCACCTGGATTCGGCTCTTTTCGTAGTTAACCTCTTCGACGGTACCGTTAAAATCAGCAAACGGACCATCAGTGACACGAACAACCTCACCCGGCTCGAACAACGTCTTCGGCTTAGGCTTGTCGCTACCATCAGCAACACGACGCAGAATTGCTTCCGCTTCTTTATCGGTGATAGGAGCAGGCTTATCAGCTGTACCGCCGATAAAACCCATGACACGAGGAGTGTCCTTGACCAAGTGCCAAGTACCTTCATTCATGTCCATCTGAACCAGCACATAGCCAGGGAAGAACTTGCGTTCGCTTTTGCGCTTTTGACCATTCCGCATTTCAACCACTTCTTCAGTGGGAACGAGGATTTCGCCGAAGCCATCTTCCATGCCTGCAAGCTTTACGCGCTCCAGCAAAGAGCGCATAACATGCTTCTCGTAACCGGAGTAAGCATGCACAACATACCAACGCTTAGCCACGGGACACCCTTAGCCAACAATCAAGGAAACAAGCCAACCGAGCAGGGAATCAAGCCCCCACAACAGCAACGCCATAACCAGAACAACAGCCACAACAATCAATGTGGTCTGCGTGGTTTCTTGGCGAGTCGGCCAAACGACTTTACGAATTTCGGTGCGAGCTTCCTTTACCAGAACTGCGAACGACTTACCCTTGGCAGTTTGGAGACCAACAAAAGCAGCCACCGCAGCAAGAGCAAGCAAACCCAGAACACGGTACAGGATCGGCGAAGCAGAATAATACTGATTGCCAACAACGCCTACGACCACCAAAGCGACCACAAACAGCCACTTGACGAGATCGAAACGAGAGCTTTGAGCTTCAGCCTTAGGAGTCATCTATGAAGATCCTGTGAAAAGAAAGCCAGACACACCACGTGAATCTGGCAGGTCAGGAGGGAATCGAACCCCCAACCTACGGTTTTGGAGACCGTCGCTCTGCCAATTGAGCTACTGACCTAAAACAAAATCAGGCCGACCATTATGCAGACCTGAAAAAGACTTTACAACAACCAACCTCAAGAGACTCGACAACCCAACATCAAAGCCAGGAGCAACACAATCAAGCCAAGGCAGCCGTTAAAACAAAGGCAGATATTTTCATATCTGCCTTGTCATATGGAGCTCTTGAGCGGATTTGAACCGCTGACCTCACCCTTACCAAGGGTGTGCTCTACCAACTGAGCTACAAGAGCGAAACACTTTGCACAACCTGCAAACTTGGAGCGGGTAGCGGGAATCGAACCCGCATCATCAGCTTGGAAGGCTGAGGTTCTACCACTAAACTATACCCGCGGAGCTTGCAGCTCACGCTAAAAATGGTGGAGGGGGAAGGATTCGAACCTTCGAAGTCGTAGACGTCAGATTTACAGTCTGATCCCTTTGGCCGCTCGGGAACCCCTCCTAAGCGAGCCGGCATTCTACATCATGCCAGCCTTCTGTCAACAACTTTCTCATTTAAAAATATGAGGTTAGCAGCGTTGACCTTCGCTTCACCCTGCAGACCTCAAAGGTCTTCACTGCGAAGCGGGCGCCATTCTATTCAAACTATTGGGCAGTTGCAACGCCTTCGCACAACATTATTTTATGTTTTAACTCATTGAATTCCTTAGCAAGGTTTTCAAACGGCAGATCATCAGCCAGGCGCCGGCTTTCCGGAGCAACTCTTAACCAATAGCGAGAGGCATCCGCCCCCTTCAGCGACTGGACCTGGACCTTTATATCCAGACTAGTGAGGCGCTGCTCCAAGGCTAGCGCCTGGCGCTGATCAGCAAATCCACCGATATACAAACAGGCATCTTGCGCCTCAGGCACCCTCGCGCGATCCCGGCGAACGGTCGCGTCAGAGGACTCACTTAGCAGTCGAATATCCTGAGCTGAGCCACGATATAGATTAAGAGGCGTAACATCTTTGGCGCGCAACGGCGCCTCTTGCTGATGCCAGATGTAGTAGAAGACATTCAGAACGAGCAGAAGCAGAAACAGCCAACGCATAGACAAGACACCTCAAGGCAAGGGGCACGCCATCGCCAATCCAACGAAAACCAAGTCTGGGACAAGTCGGGCTCCTGGAACATCATCAGCAACCAACCCTGCATCGCCCCCTGTGAGAAACACAGTAAAATCATCTCCCCAGTAGCTGCGAGCAAGCTCCAGCTGCGTCAACGCGAACCCTCTCAACATCAATGTGCAACCACGCTCTACAGCCTCCACAGTCGTACGTCCTGGCGAAAGGCTCTCATGGGCTCGCTCAGCAGCAATATCGTCATAACGTATCTTGCGCGTATGAGTACGTAATTGATTCCGCATCAGTGGCATCCCGGGACAGATGAAGCCCCCCAAATGCTCGCCCCCCATCGAAATGTAATCAGCTGTCGCCGCAGTGCCAAAGTCGAGTACCAGACAAGCCCTAGAGGCCAACTTGAATGCCCCCAGCATTGCCAACCATCGATCGAGGCCCAGACGCTCAAATTCCTCATAACCATTGCGCACGCCAGCCATTTCCCGAGCAGACACCGCCACCGAGACAGCGATGCCGAACACACGCTTTAGAGTATCAACCAGCTTATCGGTCTCCTCTGCGGCACGAACACTTACTAGTCGGCAACGTGTCAGAATCAAACCCGGAACAGCTGCCAGCCCCTCAATTAAAGCCGTGTCCGATCCGACAACCCCCTCCGCATAAGTTGATATACCGATAGGCTCGAGAACACGCCATTTGATGAAGCTATTCCCACAGTCAAGCTCAAGAATCATCACGCAACCTCAGGCTTAGCTCACCGCCACTGTAGGTTTTTTCGACGCCAGCTACGCTCAAGCGCAAGGCCCCTCGACTATCGATACCTAGCACTTGCCCGTGAATTTGGTTAACACCCGCAACGAGAGAGACCGAGCGCCCCTGCCAAAGATGATTCAGCTCCCATTCCTCCTGCAAAGCCACAAAACCAAATTCTTGATGGGAGTTAAGATAGCGCTGTAGCTGCACTCCAAGCTGAGCAACCAGAACATTACGGTTGACCGCCCCCCCTATCTCCAACTGCACGGACGTCCATTGCTGGTCGACACCTGCCACGTCTTGCATATTCACATTGATGCCAATCCCCAGTACTACATGACAGATATCTGCGGGATCACCTACCAACTCCAGCAAGATACCTGCAATCTTCTTTCCGTCCACCAGAACGTCGTTCGGCCACTTCAAACCAGCCCTATCCACGCCAAGATCACGCAAGGCCTGCATGACAGCCAAGCCAACCGCGAGACTAAGCCCTTCTAATTGACGCAGCCCACCTTCAATACGCAGCACTAGGCTGTAATAGATATTTTGTGCAAACGGACTCACCCACTTGCGCCCCCGCCGCCCTCTCCCCGCCGATTGCCGTTCTGCGAGCACAAGGAAAGGCGCTGAATGGCCAGCCCCGATCAAGCGAAGAGCTTCAGCGTTGGTTGAGTCAACAGACTCGGATATATGGATAGGCCAGGCCAAGAGTGGCGCACGCTTAGCAATATCTTCAGCATCAAGCAGGTACAGCGGCTCAGCCAACTGATATCCGCGCCCTCGAACCTTGTGTATGGGCAGATTCAATTCCGCCTCTAGACTCTGAAGCTGTTTCCACACCGCACTTCGACTCACCCCTAGGGCCGCGCCGAGATCCTCACCCGAATGAAATCGACCATCTTTAAGAAGCTTCAACAACGTCAACATGCAAGTATCGCCTCACAATGAGGCACGCATGATAGCCATGCGCAAGGTGATTGCATAGAAAGAGGAAAATTTAGCACCGAAGTCGGCGCTGATGATGCCCACGGCTTTTCGAGCGCACAAAACA